>CAIUHT010001007.1 GCA_903898975.1 uncultured Planctomycetaceae bacterium | reverse complement strand
GGCCCACTGGGTTGAGGCGGCCGACTGAAATATGGCCGGCTGAAAAATGGCGGGCTGATAGCCCAAAGACCGTCCGAGTGACCGCCAGCCAGGGCGAACTGCGCAGAGGGTGCGCTCCCTGGTCAGGCCAGTTTTAAGAGAATAAGCCAAGCAGGGTATTCCGCTGCCGAATACGCGCGCAGCGAGGCCGGATCAGCGCCCACCGCGGCCGTCTGGCGACGAGAAACGAGCCCCAAAGCAGGGACGCCGCGCCGTCTTCGAACACGGGGGTGGCACTATTCCGTATCTCCGCTCAAGGTCAACTGAAGGGTGGCACCAGTTTGGGTGTTCGCGCGACCTTAAGTGACGGGTGGCACCGATTCCGGGCGTGGACTGACGGGTGGTCCCGATTCCGGGGGGGCGATTCCGGCGGGTGGTCCCGATTCCGGTACCGATTCCTGCGGCTTCTGTTCAGTCGCACGGGTGGCACCATCTTGAGGTTCGCGCGAGGTCGACTGACGGGTGGCACCGATTCACGCGAATTTAACTGACGGGTGGTACCGATTCCCCTGACGGGTGGTACCGATTCCCCTAGTTTGCCGGCGGGTGGCTCCAGTTTGGGAATCGCCGGATGGACTGACGGGCTGGACTGACGGGTGGCACCGGTTTGGATGTTGGCACCAGTTTGGATTCCATGGGTGGCACCAGTTTGCACTGCACCGATTTGCACTGACGGGTGGCACAGATTTACGGCCCGAATCTGAATGACGGGTGGCACCGATTTAGACGTTTCTGAGAGCCATCTGAGGGGTGGCACCGGTTTGGGGGTGTTGATGTGATTCTGGGTTCAGGCATGCGGGCTGGGGAGGGGTTGCGGCATCGTGTCCTTGGGGTGGGCCGGTTGGGGGGGGCATGTTGGTTTTCGCCGGTGGGTGGCTGAACTTGGGGGGTGGTCGGCGAGACGTGATCCATGCGCCGCAATTCTTGGCCTGGAACTGCGGCTTGGCTTGGGCCCCAGGGAGGCCCGTTGACACGTCGGCCACGTGGGGCTCAGGCGTTCTGTCGAATGCGGCACTTGCCGGGTGGTGGAACAGGTCACCGCCCGAGGCCAATCTGCATGACAACGGACCCGGGGAGAACTCCTGGGCAAGTCCATTTCGCGCCAGACCCGTGCTTCGTCGAGACGCTGGTCACTCCGCCGGGACTGCATGTCGGGGCTCAGAGCCTGCCCAGAGGGGGCTCCATCGACTAGACTGCGAGCTCGGGTCAGCCCAGTCGCTGGTGGCCCCGCAACAGACGTACACGTTTTCTTCCCTGGCCTGCGTTCCGTGAATGTCGCCGACGAATTGCAGCGGTTGCTGGGGCTGTTTCCCGGTGGCGAAGAGCTGGTCTCTCGCTACGAGCACATCCCCGCCGCACTGACTCCCGAGCCCTACAAGTCGCTGTTGGTGCATGAACACCACATGACGCTGACGATGGAGCGGTTTCACGGCAGTCCCGTGCGGGTGCGGGTCTTGAACCGTCGGCTCGATGAGGCGCTGTACGCCCGCCACATTGTCCTCGAGCGTGAAGACACCGGTGCCGTGGTGCAGTTTGGAATTGTGCGGTTCGACCTGTCGTGCGTCACGACCGCCGTGCGGGACGAGATTCTCTCGGAGCGGATTCCACTGGGGCGAACACTGATCAACTTCAACGTCCTCCGGCATATTGACCTGGGGGCGATTCTGCGGATCTGGCCCGGGCCGGCGTTGCGGACGCTGTTGGGGGGGCGGGACGACCAGCCGGTCTACGGCCGCCTGGCGACCATCTTCTGCAATCGGCACCCGGCCGTTGATCTGCTGGAAATCGCCGCCCCTGTCCCCGGGGAGGAGACACCCGCAGGGGCTGCCGGGCTGGAACGCCTGGCGGGGAACCACGGACCAGCCGCCGCCAGCGGGTCTTTGGCCAGCAGTTCGTTGGCCAGCAGTTCGTTGGGCAGCAGTTCGTTGGGCAGCGGGTTGAAGACAAGTCCTGGTGGTCGCGAACCCTCGGCGAAAGGGTGACCCGATGTCTCGACCACCTCCGTTTGTCTATCACCGTCGGGTCCAGTTCGCCGAGACCGACATGGCGGGCATCGTGCACTTCGCCAACTTCTACCGTTATATGGAAGAAGCGGAGCATGCCTTCCTGCGGTCGCGGGGGTTGTCGGTGAAGGTCGATCAGCCCGATGGGACGGTGCTGGGCTGGCCCCGGGTTCGCGGGACGTGCAGCTTCGAGCACCCGGCCCGGTATGAGGACGAACTCGAGGTGCGGGTTCGAGTGGCGCGGATGGGGGTCAAGTCGCTGACGCTGACGTTCGAAATCTGCCGGGGCGACCTGCGGCTGGCCGAGGGGGAGTTGAAAACCGTCTGCTGCCGCTTCTCGGCCCGGGGGGACTTCGAATCGGTCGAGATTCCCTCGGAGTGGCGGGGCGTGCTGGAATCGTAAGCGAGGCGCGGGGATGAACGACGGCGAGCGGACACTTGATGATTTGCATCTCGAGCGGGTGTCGAAAGAGTACCGAGGTGCCGCAGGGAGCGTGTCGGTCTTGACCGACGTCAACCTGCGGATGCGGCGTGGCGAGGCGTTGGCGATCATGGGCCCCTCAGGGGCGGGCAAAAGCACGCTGCTCTACATCATTGGAACGCTCGATGCCCCGACCGGGGGGCGGGTGCAGATCGCCGGGGAAGACCCCTTCCGGCTCAGCGAACACGAGTTGGCGGCATTTCGGAACCGGCAGATCGGGTTCGTCTTTCAGGATCATCACCTGCTCCCCCAGTGCACCGTCTGGGAAAACGTGCTGATTCCCACGCTGGCGTGCCAGTCGGACGCCGAGGTCGCCGCGGCCCGTGACCGGGCCGACCGGCTATTGACCCGGGTGGGGCTGGCCCAGCGGAAGCTGCATCGTCCCAGTGAACTGTCGGGGGGCGAGCGGCAGCGGGCGTCGGTCTGCCGGGCGCTCATTCAGCAGCCCCGCCTGTTGCTCGCCGATGAGCCCACGGGGAATCTTGATCGGACCACCGCGCAGCAGATTGGATCGCTGCTGCTTGAGATGTGTGTCGAGTTCGAGACCGTGCTCGTGACGGTGACGCACAGCCAGGAACTGGCGGCGCGGTTTCCGCGTCGGGCCGAGCTGGTCGATGGCCGGCTGCGGGAGGAGCCATGAGTGCCTGGCGGTTGCTGTCCACAACACTGAGGTATCACTGGCGGTCGAACCTGGCGATTGTGCTGGGAGTCATCGCCGCGACCGCGGTGGTGACCGGCG
>CAIUHT010001006.1 GCA_903898975.1 uncultured Planctomycetaceae bacterium | reverse complement strand
CGCCGGGACCTTCCAGGGGGCCTTCACCCACAGTTCGACCGGCAACCGCTCGCGCCTGAACCTCGGGACCGACGCCACGTTCCTCCCCACCTACTTCAACAACACCCTCACCGCCTCCATGACGGGCCCCAGTGCCGAGATCCTGGTGTCGAATCCGTTTTCGCTACAGACCCAGGTCTTCTTCGCCCGGCTGGTGACTCTCACCGGAGGCACCCCCAATGGGACGTTCCTCCTGAATGGACTCTACTCACTGAGCCCATTGAACCTGAAAACCACCCGGTTTGACGTGGTCAATCAGTTCAACTGAACCGCGTCAGCCTCCGCCGCTGATGGCAGTTCCACGCGCCTCGGGGCCGGTTGTCTTCACGCAAGACAGCCGGCCCCGTTTGCGTTGGTTCGGGGTTCGGGGTTCGGGGTTCGACACTTTCGCTTTGCCGCGTTTAACGAACGGGGGCTCGCCCTGGCTTGCGTCGGCAGCGTCGCGACTCCAGTCGCCGCTCTGGCGGTCGCCTGAGGTCCGTGCAGGCTCGGCGCGTCAGTTCCCGCACGCATGGGGCGGAAGCGTGCGGCTCTTTCGCACGGCAACGGGTCGTCGACCGGTCGCGCTACTTTGCCGCCGCTGTCGCTGTGGGCAGTTCGGCGATCCGCAGGTTGCGAAAGTCGAGATTGGTTGTCGGATCGTGCCCCTGCAGGCTCAGGTGCCCCGCGCGCGTTCGCAGTCCCTGCCGCGGGTTGTCGTTCGGCTTTCGCTCATCACTCCAATCGGTCACCTGCTCTCCTTCGACCCAGGCCGCAATGTGGGGCCCGGTCGCCACCAGCGTCAGCGTCTGCCACGCACCATCGTCTCCCACCACGCGGCGGGCGGGCACCCGCCGGTAGATGCCCCCCGTTCCAAAGTCGGCGGGCTGGCTGCGGTCCTTGTTCTTGAACGCGTTGTGAATCTGCAGTTCATACCCGTTCGATGGCTCCTCCGCGGTCCCCGGCATCGCCCGGAAAAAGATCCCGCTGTTCAGCCCCGCGCCATTCGTTCGCGCCTGCGCCTGGAGCACAAAATCGCCCCAGGTCTGCCTGGTCTCGAGAAATCCCCGGCCATTCTCGACGTGAATCGCCTCTTCCACCACCGTGAACCGGCTGCTCCCCCCCGGGACTACCCGCCACCCCTCGAGATCTTTCCCATTGAACAACGGCTTGGTGGCGAGCGGACGCAGGAAGACGTTGCGATACTCGGCCTTCCCGGCGTTCTTCTGCAGCCCAATCAGTCCGCGGAACCGCGCCTGCGGGCGGTCGTCGGTGTACTTCAACACCGGCTGCCCCCCCAGCAGCACCTCGATCGTCCGCCCCTGGCACTTGACCCGATACTCCAGCCACCGCCCCTCGCCCGACACCGGCGTCTCGGGCTTGATCAGACCCACCAGGCTCCCCGTGGGAAACGCGGGGTGCGAATCGCACATGTTCAGTTCGTAGCAGTCGCTGGTCACCTCTTTCGGTTCGAACAGCGTCCGCAGAAAGATCCCGCTGTTGCCCCCGGCTGAGAGTCTGAACTCGCAGCGCAGTTCATAGTCGGCGAACTCGCTGGTGGTGCACAGCAGTCCCGCCGGGCCTTCGTCGGCAACGATCACCCCGTCCTCGATCCGCCAGTTGGTCTCGCGATTGTTCGCCTTCCAGCCAAACAGCGTCTTGCCATCGAACAGGGTAATCCAGCCCTGCTCAACTTCCGCCGTCGTCAGCCTGTTAAGCGTCGGCCGGCTCGCCGGCGGTTGCTGCGCCAAGACGAATTGGGGCCCAACCCAGACCAGGCAGGCCAGCAGACAGATCCAGCGGGGGATGAATCGCGGAAACATGGGAGGGTCCACCTGGGGTTGGAAGAAATCGGAACACTGGGCGGTTCGGCAGGTATCGCGAGTCGAACGCAGCGACCACGGGCGGTGGGCCTCCGCCGCTGCCGAAGAATGAACCGCTGGTCAGACAAGCCGTGGCGGCAGCACCCGGGTGACCGCTCGAAGGGGTTGCCCGCCGGGCCGACGCCGCAGATTGCGACGACGATGTTAAGGGTCGCCCCCAAGGACACAAGCCTCCCCGAGGCGACCTGGGGGGTGGGGTGGCAGCAATTGCAGCGAACAGGGGGACGCGAAGGGGGGCGTCGCCCCTCCCATTTGCGGGCGGTTCCTTGTTGCCCACGCCCTCGGCTTGTAGACTGCGAAATCCCCGGTTCCGGGTCGGATTCGGGGATTTCGGGGCTCGTGCCGGCCCAGCCGGCGATCAGTTCGTGTGATCATGAAACATGTGATTTCAGCGCTGGTGATGAACCAGCCAGGCGTTTTGGCGCATGTCTCGGGCATGCTCGCCTCGCGCGCATTCAACATCGAAAGCCTGGCCGTCGGCGCCACAGAGAATTCGCACCTGTCGCGAATGACATTTGTCGTGAACGGCGACGAGAAGACACTCGACCAGGTCCAGAAGCAGCTCGAGAAGATCGTCACCGT
>CAIUHT010001005.1 GCA_903898975.1 uncultured Planctomycetaceae bacterium | reverse complement strand
GGCAGAGAACATTCCTCCCAGCCAGGCGGTGGCGCGGGCCTGGGAGCTGGCGCTGCAGCGACCGGCGACGGAGGACGAGTTGCGGGCCCTGCAGCCCCTGTACGAAAGCGACGGGCTCCCCGCTGTCTGCCGGGTGCTGTTCAACATGAACGCGTTCCATTTTGTCGACTGACAAGCGTCTGCGAGATTCTGTCATGCCCAACCTGCCCTCCCGGAGTTCGCTGGACGGAAGCGGGGAGACTTTTTCGAGAGAGGTCTTGGGGGCGACCGCCCGGCGGGAGTTTCTGCGGACGGTGGGGGGAGGTGTGGGGGCCCTGGCGTGCGAGTGGCTGCTGTCGCGCGAGACGCGGGGAGCCGAGGGGCGTGCCAAGGGCCCTTTCGAGGCCCCGCGGGCGAAGCAGGTGATCGAGATCTTCCTGACCGGGGGGGCCAGCCAGTGCGACCTGTTCGATTACAAGCCGCTGCTGGAGGAACGGCATGGGCAAGAGTGGCCCCCGGGCAAGAACATGAAGCTGTTCGAGTCTTTGCCCGGGCAGGTGCTGGCGTCGCCGTGGAAGTTTCGGCAGTACGGGGAGTCGGGGCGGTGGGTGAGTGAACTGGCCGCACCGCTGGGGGAGTGTGTCGATGACATCAGCTTCGTCTACTCGATGACGAGCAAGACGAACGTGCACGCCCCGGGGATGTCGCTGCAGGCGACGGGGTTTTTGCTGCCGGGGGCGCCGAGTGCCGGGGCGTGGATTTCTTACGCCCTGGGGGAATTGTCGAGCGACTGGCCGGCGTTTGTGGTGCTGCCCGACCCGGCGGGGTTGCCGACGGGGGGAGCGAACAACTGGGGGGCGGGGTGCCTGTCGTCGCGGCACCAGGGGCTGGTGGTGCGGCCCGGGGGGGCGCGGCCCATTCACGACCTGTTGCCGCCGGCGGAGCGACCATTCGACCCGGTGCGAGAGGGGGCGGTGCGGGGGACGCTGCGGGAGTTGAATGAGCTGCATCGGCGCGGGCGGGAGCGGGACACCCGGCTGGAGGCGCGGATGGCGGCGTATGAGCTGGCGGGGCGACTGCAGGCGAGTGCCCAGCCGCTGCTGGACCTGTCGACCGAGCCCCGGCACATCCAGGAGTTGTACGGGCTGGATCGTCCGGAGCTGGCGGGGTTTGGGCGGAACTGCCTGGCGGCGCGGCGGATGATTGAGCGGGGGGTGCGGTTTGTGCAGATCTGGTCGGGGGCGGCGGTGCAGGCGGGCGACTGGGATTCGCACCGCGATCTGAAGCGGGAGCATGCGAAGCTGGGGCCCCCGATGGCGCACGGGACGGCGGCGTTGCTGAAAGATTTGAAGCAGCGGGGGTTGCTGGACGAGACGGTGGTGTTGTGGACGACGGAGTTTGGCCGGATGCCGTGCAGCCAGGGGAGCGAGGGGCGGGACCACAACCCCGAGGGGTACACCTGCTGGCTGGCGGGGGGCGGGATCCGACCGGGGGGTGCGGTGGGGAGCACGGATGAGTGGTCGTATCGGGCGGTGGAAGATCTGGTGACGGGGTATGACCTGCACGCGACACTGCTGCATTTGCTGGGGCTGGACCACGAGCGGCTGACAGTGCGGCACAACGGAGCGGACCGGCGTCTGACCGATGTGCATGGAGAGGTGATTGACGCGTTATTGGCGTGAAGGCGGGGGTCGGGGGTCGGGGTTGGGGTGGCGTGGGGTGATATCGGTGCCGGCTGGATTGGGCGGGGCTGGCTTGCACGCGCATGACTTGCACGGGGGTGTGCGCGGAAGTGTTGCTCGGCGCTGGTGTTGCATCAGGGAGTCGGGGCCACTGTCTGCGCAGTGCGAGCGGTTGTTGGCACTTGAGCGGGCTTGAGGCGTGTGCCCGCGTGAGGCGACCGCCTGGAGAGACTCAGATTCTGTGTGCATTCGCTGTTTGCATTTTTGGTTTGGTCCCTCTATGTTGCCCTAAAGCGCAAATTCGAAAGGCGTGCTGCACTGCCTCCGGGAAGTAGTGGTCGCTGATAAAACCGCTTTTTTTTCGATATTTGTTTGGCGATGGCTTGTCCCAAAAGGCAAATTCCTGAGGCATGCGTGGTGAGAGCGGGCTGTCGATCCGGTTCCGGGTTCGGCTGCTGAGTGTGGTGGTGGGGGCGCGGTTGGTGGCGAGGGGAGCCACCTGTGGTTCGGGGGCTCGGGGTCGGTCTGTCGGGGCATCGTGCCGCGCTGGACCGGCCGACATGAGCGAGGCTGCGACAGGGGGCGAACGGCCGAGCCTCTTGGCTGCCTGAGGCTGGGAGTTCGGCTGGAGGGGTTGTGGCGGAGGAGTTCGCGGTCGGCGTGGCCGCTGAAGTTGGTGTGTGTGTGTGTGTGTGTGTGTGTGTGTGTGTGTGTGTGTGTGTGATTCGAGCTGTGTTTGCGGTGGTGTGCTTGCGTGTCGGGCGACACGACTCCCTCGTGGCCAACGGGTGGAGGGCTCGGTTTCGGTTCCTTCTGGTGTGATCTGGGGAGTTTTCGGCATGCGCAATCTCAACGCTCTCTTCGCCCGGTACATTCACCGCCTGCGGAACAGCCGGCTGGTGACTCGCGGGACAGGGTCCCCCCTCCGTCGGGCCCCTCGCACCCTGCGGGCTCCCGGGGGTGGCTGGGAGTCGCTGGAAGCTCGCGTGCTGCTCAAGACCATCACCGAGAACGTGACCACGAATGGGGCCGACTATTCCCTGACCGAATCCGACGAGATTGTCATTGCGGCGGGCGTCGTGATTGACACCAGCTCGCTGACCGGGAAAGCGGGAAGCATCACGTTCACGGCTCCCAGCATCACCCTGCAGGCCGGCGCGCGGTTGCTGGCCACCGGGGTGGGGGGGGATGGGGCGATTGAGTTGACGGCGCAAGCCACCGTCGCGAATGCAGAGATTGACCTCGCCAACCAGCTTGAGAACCTGGCGCTGCTGGCGACTCAGCACAACCTGCAGAGCGAGATCTCGCTGGCCGCCGGGGTGGAAATCGAGGGGGGCGATCTGACCCTTGAGACCGAAAGCGGAAACCCCCCGGGGAATAAAGTCTACGATCAGGTCGTCAGCCTGATCGTGCAGCCCATGGGGCCGTTCCTGACGGAGGCGCTCGAAAAACCCGACCTGTTCTCCGCCCCCCTGGCTTTCCAGCTCTGGAAGCCCTCGGCCACGATCAACATCGACAGTGCCTCGCTGACCAGCTCGGGGGTGATCTCGATCACCAGCACCGCCGATGCGAATGCCTCGGGCAAGGCGGTCTATAACCGCGTGGTGGGGGTCAAGGATGCCAAGAGCTCAAGTCGGTTCGGTGGGGCGGCGGGCTACTTCGAGACCGACGCTGTCGCCACGATCAACGTGACCGGGACGAGCGTGCTCAACGCCGAGGGAGAGCTGACGGTCACCACCACAGTGGACAATGCCATTGTCCTCGAGGTGCTGTCGATCATGAACAATGGCATCAGCCCGACAAATCCCAAGGCGATCGACGTGGCCGGGGGCTATACCCTGCTGCACACCACCTCGACCGTCCAGATTGGCGCGGAGAGCCAGCTGATTGCCGGGGGAACGGTCGAACTCTCTGCCGAGGCGACCGATGAAAACGAAGTGGCAGTGACGGCGAATGCCTATCGCGACGGAACGCTGGGGGCCGCGTTCGCGATGATGGAATCGGGGGCGACTGTCCAGGTACTGGTGGAGGGACAGGTGTCATCGGGCGTGGCGGGCGAGAACCTGGCCGACCTGCCCGAGGTCGAATTCAACCCCTCGCTCGCGGTCGATTTCACCACCGACTCGCTGATCTTTCCCGAGGTGGTTCCATTTGTGACCGGTGCCGCGGTGTACTTCACCAGCGCCAGCGGGGCGACCGTTCCGGGGCTGGTCCCGGGTTCGGTGTACTTCGCGATCGCCTCGGCGTCGAACCCCAACCAGCTGCAGCTGGCCGCCTCCAAGACGCAGGCTCTCGCGGGGGAGGCGATCTCGTTCGGGAGCGCGTATCCCACGCTGACCGTCGGGGGAGTGGCCCTGCCGATCACGGTTCTGGATTCGGCCGTCTCGAACAGCGTGATGTTTGGCTTCGCCAATGGCTCGGCGGGGGTCCCCACGCTGCAGTCGGGGCAGGTGGTCACCTACACCCCGGCCAATGGTCGCTGGCTGGGCTACAACGACTCGGACGGGAACCTGCTGGGGCAATTGCCGGCGGGGCAGTACACCCTGCAACTGGTCGATTCGATCAATGCCGACCTGTTTCCACTGGCGGTGCAGCTGCAGACCACCTCGGCGACGCAACTGACGGGCTATGCCGCGGGCGCGACGGTGCAGCTCAACGACAGTTCGGTGCTGATCAATGCCGCGGGGACGTTGCTGCCGATTTACGGCTTCAATATCGATGCGAGCCAGCTGGATCTCAACCCCCCCACGGTCGACCCGACCACCGGGGAGCCGGTGACCACGCCCCCAAACCCCATCCCGCTGCAGAATGGCTCGCCCGTGGTGTTCCACAGCGGGCTGAGCAACCCGACCAGCAACCTGGCGGATGGGACGACGTACTATGCGATTGTCGATTCGTCGAACCCCGGGGTGATCCGGCTGGCGCAGACACTGGTGCAGGCGGTGGCCCAGGACCCGGCGGTGCAGAACGCCGTCCCCTCGCTGGTGACGGTCGCCAGCCAGTCGTTCCTGCAGTCGGTCGATGCGAGTTTTGATAACTCCAAGCCGCTGGAATATCGTCAGAATTCCGACCTCTCGTACAGCCTGTGGTCGGATGCGACCAGTGGAACCTTCACGCTGTCGGTAAAGACCCCGCAGCAGACCTCGACGACCGCCGCACTGGCGTACAACATTTCGGCGGCCGCTCTGCAGACCGCCCTGGACGGGCTGACGGGACTGCAGACGAGCGTCTCGGGGCAGGGGACCAGCAGCGACCCGTGGGTGGTGTCTGGGCAGTATGTGCTCCCGTTTGGCGGGATCGAGGATGGGACGAACCTGGCGTTTGATTTCGATCCGGGGTTCGCGCCTGGGACCGCGGTGCAGTACCGGGGGGTGTCTCTCAAGCCGATTGCCGGGCTGACGGATGGGGCGACCTACTACGCCACCGCCGCCACCAACGCGTACTTCAACGCGAATCTGCCGCAGTACCTGCTGACCCTCGCGACGAGTGCCGCGAGTGGGAGTCCGGCGATCTCGATGCCATTGAGCCAGACGCTGACCGACGCGCTGTCGCGGGTGTACACGGTCAGCGGGGTGGCGGCGGAGCAGGGGCTGTTGCTGGTGGAACTTCCCGACAGCGCGGCGGTGACGGCGGTCGATGGCGGGGGGCTGACCGGGGGGACGCCGGTCATGGGGACGGTGCCCGCAGGGGCCGCGCAGTACTTCACCTTTGCGACGGGGGGGAGTTTCGCGCTGACGGTCACGCCCGCCAGCGTGGGGACACCCACCACCGTGACCCTCGACTGGAATGCCTCGGCGAGCGAGGTGCAGGCCGCGCTGAATGCGATACCGGGAGTGCAGGTGACGGTCTACGGGACCGGCGTCTACACCGCCCCCTGGACGATCGCCGGGCTGACGCTCGATGAAGTCACCTCGGACAGCAGCGGACTGCTGCGGAACGGCAAGGCGACCTCGCTGATGCAGCGCGAGCTGACCGCGCCGGCGAGCGTGGTCTCGACCACGGCGTCGGGGGGGACCCTGACGATTTCGCTGACCGCCGGGGGAGTGGTGCAGACCACACCGGCGCTGGCCTGGAACGCGACGGCCGACGCGGTGGCGGCGGCGATCAACCAGAACCTGGCGGGGATCCGGGCGAGCGTCACGGGGACGGGGCTGTCCGACGATCCGTGGCTGATCACGGCGGGCGACCAGTCGCTGACCACCGGGATGCCGGTGACCTATCAGGACAGCTGGAATCTGCCGAACCTGGGACTGACGCACGGGCAGACCTGTTACGTGGTGGTGCAGGCCGAACAGGCCGTTCCCCAGACGCTGACCGTGGGGCTGGCGGCGACCAGTGCCGAGGCGCTGCAGGCGGTGCCGCAGCTGATCAACCAGCAGGCGTGGTACGCGTTCGAGGCGTCCAGCAGCGGGATCATGACCGGGGCGCCGGCGACACTGGCCGAGGTGCCCGCGGGAGGGGAGGCCTCGGGCATCTCGGTGGTGTCGACGCTGGAATCGTCGGACAGCGCGAAGAGCAGCGCCAACCTGGGGC
>CAIUHT010001004.1 GCA_903898975.1 uncultured Planctomycetaceae bacterium | reverse complement strand
TGCTCGACCAACCCGACCAGTGGCGGTTCTGGACCCGCACCGGCTGGCAACCCGACCCTCGCCAGGCCAGTCCCCTCGCCAGCGGCGTTGGAACGGAAGGCTCCCTCACCTGGCTCCCCACGCGCCAACGCTGGGTCTACCTCTATTCGCCACCACTCGATCCCAACATCCAGCTCCGCACGGCACGCACCCCACTCGGCCCCTGGTCCGAGCCGGTGACGGTCCACACCTGTCCCGAACCACAAAAGAATCCGCGAGTGTTCGCCTATGCCGCCAAGGCCCGCCTCGTCCCCGGGCACGGGGAAGAACTGCTCGTCAGCTATGCGACGAATTCGTTCGAAATGCTCCCCGACGTGATCGCCGACAGCCAGCTCTACCAACCCCGATTCCTCTGGCTGAAACTCGCCGCCACGCCCGAGGAATAAGTCCCCCACCCCGGCAGCCCACCCACCGCCGGCGCTCCCCGACCCACCGACCCAACCTGCTTCGCTCCGACGCGTCAGGTCGTTTCGCCGGGCCCCCGAGTTCATCAGCCCGAGCTGTCCCGCACGGCAGGCCCCACCTGCGCTCTGCCGGCAAGCAACCCATCCCGCCTCCGGCAATCGCCAAGCGGTCCGAAGTCCTCGCAGGGGCAAGGGCCGAAACTGGCCGGGAAAGCGGTGAACTCAATCGGCGGCTCCTTGCCGGTGGCGTGCCGATTGGAACGATCGATTGGATTCGAACGGTGGCGCAGCGGGGAACGTCTCCCCATCTCGTGGCTGGCGTGAATCACATAGCTCCGCACCACACAGGCCCGGCCCCTGGCTCCCATTGGTGACCCGACGAACCCCAGCAGGCTGGCTCACATCACAAAAAGCCGAACCCCTCCAGTGCTTGCTTGCTGAGGCCGAAGTGGTATACTGCGTTCAACGCACCCCTAGCTCAATGGATAGAGCATCGGTCTACGGAACCGAAGGTTGCAGGTTCGACCCCTGCGGGGTGCGCTTCCAAAGAAAGCCCGAATCGCCCAGTCAAGACTGGTGCCATTCGGGCTTTTTTCGTGTCGCCGGGACCCTGTCCGCCAACCTCACAGTGTCCGCCAACAGCGCAGGCCGATGGACGGCATCGGTTGGAACCCGAGGTCAGACCGGCCAGCTGAATCTCCCCCGGTCAACGGACTCTTTCAAAGCATAAGACCAGAGCCCGGCCACGCTCGCCACGTTGCCCGCGCAACCCGCCTCCGCGCCCTTCGCCTTGCTCCGCACAGCCACGCGACGCGCTGAAGTCCAGCGAAATGCGTTACGCTTGAGGCAGTCGTCCACAACCCGGCTCGGCCACTTCGCCAAGCCCCCCCCCACACACCAGCCACCGCAACGGACCTCGGCAGACGCTGGCCCACAACAAGCGGCCGAACCCCGGTCTCACACCCCAGGTTTCGTCATGCTGATGGCCACGCCCGGTGCCTCATTCAGCCGTCACTCCGCGGCCCCGGGCAGCCTGCCCCAGATCTTCGCCAACAACCCGAAAATCTCCGGTTCCGCCTCCCGTAGCTCCCCCGCCACGAACGGGTAGAAATCGTTCGAGCCAAAGTAGCTCTCCGACAGTTCGGCGAAAAACTCCTTTTCGTCTGTCAGCCCGTAGTGCGCGTGCCTGTCCCCCGAGACCGTCAGCACCGACTGGTATTTCCCCCCGTCACGAAACTTGCGCCACGCCGCGATCACCCGCTCTTCGTCGAACCCAAGCACCTGGTCATGAAACCCGTGTGCGAGTTCATGCAGCACCACCCAGGGCTGATTCTGAATCCCCCGCGGCTCGAGGAAGTCCCCCACGTCGGGAATATGCACGCACTTCGCCAACTGCTCGCTGTACCCATGCTCCTTCAGCCAGCCCGCGTCGGGGTGATACTGCATCGGCACCAGGTCGCCGTGACTGAAGTCGAGCTGAATGGTGATGGTCCGCAGCTTGGTCAGCGCTGGCTCGGGCACCACCTCCGCGATCGCCACCAGCCGCGCTTCCAGCAGCCTGACCGCACGCGCCCCCACCCGCGCGTGGTCGCCCTGCAATAGCCGGTCATCCACCCGCACCTTCCATCCCTCGATGGTCCGCGTGAAATGAACCGTCGGCAGCGGCTGCCTCTCCCGCCCCCAACTCGGCGCCGCCCCCCAGGCCACAACCCACGTCAGCACCAGCCACAGGCCTGGGCCACTCCACTTTTGCGGCATCTACTTCGCCCCCTTCAACAGCTCGACCATCGCCCGCCCCATCGCTTCGCCAACGTCCATGTAGACCTCCGCCTTGCCGCCGTAGTGGCCGTTGCCACTCCCCCCCTGCGCCAGCGGGTGCGTGTAGATCGTCGTGACATTCCCGCGGAATTCCGGGTACTTGCCCGAGGTGCCATCCACCGCCAGGTGCCCCTCCAGGACCGGCCGACCCGGCCCGCTCCCCTCTTTTGTCAGTTCCCCCAGCGTGCCACAGACAAACTTGGCATCCGGGGCTTTGAACTCCTGCCGCAACGCCTTGATGAACGCCACCAGGTTGCTTTCATAATGCGCCGCATGCCCGGCATTCCCCGCATCCCGCTCCCCCTGCCAGAAGAAAAAGCCCGCCACCTCGTAACCGTTCGCCCCCGGGTAGTGCTTCTCCAGCTCGGCCAACGCCCGCTTCGCATCGCCAATATCCGAGTCCCACTGCTTGCCCGCATACCAGTCGATCGGCTTGCCATTCTTGTCGAGCCACGGAGCCGGTTCCGTCGCCAGGCCTTTCGCCGGGTCCAGCTCCCAAAACTCCGGCTTGTCCTTGTAGCCGGCATACACCAGCTTCTTCTCCACCCCCGCCTTGTCGCGCGAGACAAACTCGCGGCGTTGACTCCCCGGTGGCAGCAGGTCCCAGCCGAGCGCCCGATTGCCGATGCAGCACTTCAGGATCAGCACGGGGGCCTCGAGCGCATTCCCCAGGGGATGACCAATCCCGTACTCGGGTCCCAGGTTGCCCCCCGCAACGGTCATCCACTCATTCCGCAGCGGCCCCTTGCCCGACATGTACTGCACGTAACGCACATCCTGCCGGACGCGCCACGCCCCCGCCTCATCGACCAGGTACTGGTACTTCTTCTTCTCCTTCACCGCATGCTCCAGCGAGACCTCGCCCCCCTTCACCTTCCCCAGCCCCACCATGTTCGACTGCCCCAGCAGGATGAAGACCTGCACAGGCTTGGCCAGGTTGGCTGGCTGGCCATCGCTCGGAGCAATTGGCTGCACCCCCTCCTGAGCCCCCACGGGCCACGCCGCCAACACCACCGCCACCAGCACCAGCGCCACGCCTCGAGCACACGATCGCTTCATGGAATTTCCCCGGAAGATTGGTTTGCCTCGGTCGACGTTGACTCATCCGCCACCTTCGACTGCGCCTCCAGCAACTGGGCCACCAGCCCAGCCCGCGCTTCGGTCAGTCCCTTGTACTCCGCCGCCTGGGGCGACAGGGTTCTCAAGAGCCGCGTCAGCCTGGCGGCCGCCCACGGCACATCCCGCACCCACCGCAGGGGCACGACTTCCACCCGGATGCCAAACAGCAGCGCCTGGCTCACCGGCAGCTTCAACAGCAGCTGGTGCTCCAGGCGAATCCAGACCTCGTCGACCGACACCGTCGCCGTCAAGGCCCGGTGCGGCTGGTCCGGATGCTGGTTTCTCTCAGCCGACCCGCTGTAACCGGCGTTCTCCCGCAGCCATGCCTCACCGGGCACCAGCCGGTTTAGAACCACCTCCATCGGGCGGTCCAGTTCGGCATTCATCCCCGGGACCGGTCGATGGGTCTCACCCAGCGTC
Organism: uncultured Planctomycetaceae bacterium; assembly: GCA_903898975.1. GTDB lineage: Bacteria > Planctomycetota > Planctomycetia > Planctomycetales > Planctomycetaceae > UBA10511. Next base: position 1,306 of record CAIUHT010001004.1, on the reverse strand, counting down.
TGCCCCAGTTTCTCGCGCAGGGCCCACGAACTGGGGAAGCAGACCACTCCCCCCGCCACTCGAGACACGCCTTCCTGGTCCGCCACCAACCACACGAGGTCCGCCTCCCAGGTGCGACCCAGGCACAGCAACTGATCCCACGGCGACTGCGCTGTCTCGATCTTTGCCCCCCACTCGCGGGCCAGCTGCACCGTCTCTTGCAAGCCCGGCTCAGCCGCTGGCGTGACGGCCGCATAAGACTCGGGGTCGGTCGACAGCCAGTGAGCCCGCTCGGCCAGCACCTCGGTCGCCGTTTCGCCGGGGGCGAAAAACGCGGCCGCCTCCCCGCGGCGCAGTCCCATCCGCCAGCGGTGATCGGCGTCAGGAAAGAACCGCCGCCAATCGGGCTGTGGCGACAGGTCCAGTTGGGGAATGTCAGACGTGGGACACATGCTCGCTGGGAATCACTCCGGGATGTAGGCCGCCCACAGTCCGCCAAGAGAATCGCTGCCGCAGAAGACTCCACAGAGCCGCGTTAAGACCGGCAACCTCCCGCGCTGCGGGGCAGGTTTGCTGCGCGATGGACTTCGTGCCTGCTGAGTACCGGTCTGTGAGCATACTGATCTGCAAGCAGAATCGCTGCAAGCACAGGGGAGCGAACGGTCTGCCTCCCTGTGCCGGGCGATTCTGCAGACCGCAATCAGCGATTCGCCTGTAAGAAACCTTCGGTCTGCCATAAACCGTCAGGCCTCCCGAGTCTGTGTACGCCAACACCGGACACACGACTGCCCACTGTCATGGGAGAAGCCCCCGGCCACCGTCCCCCCTCTCCCGCGCGAGCCGCTGTGACAAACACGAACACCGTCGTCGCGGGGGAGGGGCGGGGGTGGGGGAACAACAGGTTGCCGCCGGGCCGTTGGTATTGGAACGACATCAACCACACGCTCTGGAAACCCGGCGGGCGGCCTCAACCTGGAGTACGGCGCTTCCGCCGTCTTCCCATGCGGTCAGAGCCGACGATCGATCCGAACGGCCACGCTCCCGCACTGGTCGACGTCCACGAGAGGACCCAGCGTCGTCTCCTTTGATCGACCACAAGAAAAACGCGCGAACCGTGGTTTGTTAGACGTCCAAATGCGGGAGCCCGCCCCTGCGGATCGGTTGCGGGGATTCCACCGCATGGGAAGACGGCGGAAGCGCCGTACTCCAAGATCGTCCCGCCCTTCGGGGACCGTCCCCTCGGGGGGGGGGAAGGATCCGTCGGTTGTCGATTCGGTGGGGGATGGGCCAAGCCTGGTGCGAACGCGTCCGACATTGCCTTTGACCT
>CAIUHT010001003.1 GCA_903898975.1 uncultured Planctomycetaceae bacterium | reverse complement strand
TCGCCAGGCCTTGTCGCGCGAGCGCAGACGTACCAGTGCCGAGAGAGCTCTCGCGAACCGGGGAGCGAGCCGATTCGCCAACTCAGGCGGTCAAACCCGCGAGCTTGCCCGTGCTGTCGCCCATCTTCTCGCGATGTACCCCTGCCAGGTCGAGCATCGACAGGAACAGGTTGTTCAGCGGGGTGCCGTTGTCGTACTTCACGTGGCGGCCCTGTTGCAGCTGGCCCCCGGCCCGGCCTGCCAGCAGCACGGGCAGATTGTCGTGATTGTGCGCGTTGCCGTCGCCAATCCCCGACCCGTACACCAACTGGCAATGATCAAGCAGGCTCCCCGAGCCCTCGGTCGTCGACTTCAGCTTCTTGAGAATGTACGCCAGCTGTTCGAGATGGAACCGGTTGATCTTCTTGATCTTCTCATGCTTCCCCGCATCGTTGCCGTGGTGCGACAGGTCGTGGTGCCCCTCGGGAACGTCGATGAAGGCGTAGCTCTTGTTGCTCCCTTCGTTGGCGATGACGAAGGTTGCGACGCGAGTCACGTCGGTGCGGAACGCCAGCACCATCAGGTCGCCCATCAGCCGAATGTGCTCGCCGTAATCACTGGGAATGCCCGTCGGGACCTGGGCCCCGGCCAACGCTTCGAGATTCCCGGGCTTGCTGGCGGCCTGGACCCGCAGTTCGAGTTCCCGCACCGCCCCGAGATACTCATCGAGTTTTCGCTGGTCGGCCCCACCCAGCCGGACCCGCAGCCGCCGCGCGTCGTCGTTCACAAAATCGAGCACGCTTTTCTGCGAACGCTCGCGGCGGGCCCGCGCCTCGGCGGTCTCGCCCGGTCGACCATTCGTGAACAACCGCTCGAACACCTGCCGGGGGTTGTTCTCTTTGACCAGGGGCTGTGTCTCGGACTTCCAGGCAATGTTCGAGCTGTACGCACAGCTGTAGCCCGAGTCGCAGTTGCCCGACTGCGCCCCGGCGTCACACCCGAGTTCGAGGGAGGGGAACCGGGTCTGCCGGCCAATCTGCTCGGCGGCGACCTGGTCGGCCGAAACGCCCGCGCGAATGTCGGCCCCGTGGGTCTTCCGCGCCTGGCACCCGGTCAGGAAGGTTGTCAACGCGCGGGCATGGTCGCCAGGACCATCGCCGTTGGCGTTCGCCTTCTGCTGGGTGAGGCCGGTGAGAATTGAGAAGTCGCCTCGCAGGTCGGCGAGAGGCTCGAGCAGATGGGGCAGCGGGAAGCCGCTCCCTTCGCCGGTCGGGGTCCAGTCCTGCATGTGGACCCCGTTGGGGACGTACATGAAGGCGAGTCGCTGCGGGGGGGTGGCCGCTGCGGCCCCTTCCGCCGCGAACGCTGCCGGAACCATTCCCTCAAGCCACGGCAACGCCAACGCGGTTCCGAGGCCCCGCAACATGGTCCGCCGGGTCAACTCGTGCGACTTGCTCATGGTTCGTTTTCCCGCTTCGCGCGACGTTTCTGGAACGGTTCACTCTCGACAATCGCCAGCACCAGGGCCTGGAACGTGTCTCCATTCCCGGCGACGTTGTTCACCAGCACGTTGACCGTGCATTCGTCATAGTACTCAAGCCCCCGACCCAGGGCATAGGTCAGCAGCTTCTCTGTGAGGCATCTTCGGAAATCGGGGAGCCGGTTCTTCAGCACCAGCCGGAGCCCCTCGGGCGACTGAAACGTCTCGCCCGCGGGCAACACGCCCGACGCGTCAATGTCGAACTCACCGTCACGATCGCGCCAAGCCCCCACGGCGTCGTAATTCTCGAGCCCGAAGCCCAGGGCGTCCATCTGCGTGTGGCAGACCGCGCAGGCTGGATTTGCCCGATGCTGTTCCATCCGCTGCCGCAGGGTGCCAGTCAACGCCTCGCCCCCCTTTTCCAGCTCGGGAACCCCGGGCGGAGGAGGGGGAGGGGGAGCGTTGAACAGGTTCTCGAGCACCCATTTCCCGCGTTTGACGGGTGAGGTCCGCGTGGGGTTGGAAGTGACCGTGAGAATGCTGGCCTGGCCCAGCAGGCCCCCGCGCTGCGGCGTTCCCAGCACCACCCGTCGAAATTCTTCGCCGGTCACCCCCTCGATGCCATAGTGCTTGGCCAGCCGCTCGTTCAAAAACGTTTCCCGCGCATCCAGCAGATCGGCCAGCGGGCGGTTCTCGCGGATGACCGCCTGGATGAACAGGCGGGTCTCGGTCTCCATGTCGGCTTTCAGCGGGTCGTCAAACCCCGGGAACCGTTTGCGGTCGGGGCTGATCCCCTTCAGCAACCGCAGGTTGAGCCACTGGCTGGCGAAGTTGTCGACCAGCGACACCGACCGGGGGTCGGCCAACAGCCGCCGCACCTGCGCCGCCAGCTGACCATCCCGCCGCAACTCGCCCCGGTCGGCCAATCCGAGCAGTTCCTCATCGGGCGTGCTGCTCCACAGGAAGTACGACAGTCGGCTGGCCAGCTCGTGTTCGGAGAGGATGCGGGGCTGTCCGTCGCCCGGCTCGGCTTCCAACCGGAACAGGAACTCGGGCGAGACGAGAAGAGCCTGCAAGCCCAACTGCAGACCCCGCTCGTAGCTTTCCCCGGCATCGATCGCCGAGCGGGCCAGCGCGGTCAGCCGCTGCACTTCTTCATCGGTGACGGGCCGGCGATAGACCCGGCGGGCCAGCGGGCCGAGGCATTGCCGGAGCGCCCCGTCGATCTCGGCGGGGGTCGCCGGGCGGTGCGTCACGAGGCGGCGGTGCGACTCGGGAAGATTCTCGGGCAGCACGTCGAGAGGCCCCAACACCTGCAGCTTTTCAACAATCAGGTTGCGGTCCCGTTGATTGCGATCGGGGTTCTTGGGGTCGTAGAAGTCGTTGAGAAAGCCGACGGTGAAGGTGTGCTTGCCCGGTTCGAGGCGAAGTTTCCAGTCGTGATCGGCGGATTGCCCTCCCTCGGCGACCACCTCGGCGACCGTGAGGTCTTTGCCATCGAGCTTGAGCGACATCTTGGCCCGCTCGTTTCCCGCCTGCTGGGCCCACGCCTTGGCCCGCAACCGGTAGTCGCCCACCACCTTGGTTTCGAATTCAAGCGAAGTTTCTGAGACCGAGAAGAGGTTGCCCCCCTTCGCCTGTGCCAGCGGTTCGCGGTCGGCGTCGGGGGCGACAATCGCCCGTTCGGAAATCTTTTCGGCCGCCGCGAGATACTTTTCGAACAGCACGGGCGGAAGCGAGAGGACGTCGCCAATGTTGTCGAAGCCGTAGCCGACGTCATCGGAAGGAAAATCGTCGGCGGGTCGGAAATCGAGGGCGAGCAGATCGCGGATGGTGTTGTTGTACTCTGCGCGATTCAGGCGGCGGAGTGTGACCCGCCCCGGATCGATCCCCACGCTGCAGTCGACCTTGAGAATCTTGGTGTCGAGCCACCCCAGCACCGCCGCCCGCTCGCGGTCTTCAGGCTGCGGATCTTTGGGGGGCATGGTCTGCTCGTCCAGGACCTTGCGGACCCGCTCGGCGAGTTGGCGGTACTTGCGCACATCGGCTTCGCTCTCGATCTTGTCGAACGCGAGCCCTCCCTTCGCCTTTTCGCCGGAGTGACACTCGAGGCAGTACTTGGCGATGAACGGCTTGACCCCGGTTTCGTAGTCAGCGGCGGGAACGCCTGCGGGGCTGGGCTGGAGTGCCGCCTGGGAGGCCGGAGGGGGATCGGCGCGGAGGCCTGTCTCCCAAGGAGAGGCGGCCAGCAGGGCGAGCAGCCAGCAGAGTCGCAGGAGGCGGGGAGCAGCCATGACAGTTCGCCAGGGGAGGGAGCAGGTGGCGGAGGCAGGGCGATCGCAGCGGGGAAGCCACGATCGCGGAGGTTCGGCAGGGTCGGCCCCAAGACGCCTCTCGTCCGTCTGAGAAACCAGACGTTCAAGACGGGCGGATCTGGGACGACACTGGTTCACCCTAGGA
>CAIUHT010001002.1 GCA_903898975.1 uncultured Planctomycetaceae bacterium | reverse complement strand
CTACCTGCTCGATGAGCGGTGGGTCGCGGGCCTGCTCACCCTCCGCCAGCCCGTGCAACTCCCCACCGAGTTTGGCCCCCGCCCCTCGCTGTCGCTCTTCCTCTACAACGAGGATGGTCGACAGGCGGTCGCCCGCCCGTTTCTCGACGGGCCGCCGGTGCTCGGGACCCCCGGCAGTTCGCCCCCGCACCCCCACCCCGACATGCCCAAGTACCACGAACTGGAGCGGTTCGACGAGGGGACCAACGCGCCGTCGAGCAATTTCATCTACGACTTTGAGCGGTTGCGGTTTTTTGTGCGCGACGACTGGCGCGAGGTGCTGTCGCACTCCGCCGAGGGGGAGGTGCTGTCGGGTTCCCCCGCCGCCGTGGCCCGCGCGTTCGCCCAGGGAGTCGAGTGGAAGGTGGGCATCCGGGGCCTCTGCGACGACCTCGCCCCCCCGGGCGCGGCGCCGCTCAATCACGAAGTCTTTATCCAGCTCGGATCGTGCTACTTCTACACCACCGAGCAGGTGCTGATCGGCGGCTCGCACCCCTTGCCCCGAGTCTGTCCGGCCATTCCCCTGCGGTACACCTCGCGCGGTTGGGACTACGCCTGGCTGCTCCCGCGCAGCGATGGGCAATGCGCGATCCTGCGGTACGACCCGTACACGCTCCAGCCCCAGCGACTGCACGAACACTTCGCCATGCGGTGGTTCTGCCGGTAACGGGTCCGCCGGGAAGCCAGCGACCCAGCGGCGAGCCAAGGCGGAATCGCAACGGGCCAGGCGATCGCCGCCGGATGTTCCCGCGACAGGTTCTCGCCAAACGTTTCCGTTCGGCATTCTGCGCGAAGACATCGGTCGGAGGACAAACAGGGCCGCCCCCCGACAGGCCGCACCTGCCCACCGATCCCGTCGCCGCCTCTCCGGACGCCGCCGACACGATCGCCAATGACACGATCGCCGGCGATTCCCGCGCCGCATCCTCAGCTGCCGGTGAGTGTGCTGCCAGCGCCTGCGCTGTCAGCACTGCTGGGGCCAGCCACTCTGACGGGTGCCTACCGCTCGATCTGTCGGGCCATCGCCGAGCCCGCGAACTTCAAAAACGCTTCATCGAACTGGATCCGGGTCCGGATGCCGTCGGTCACTGGCAGCACTTCAATTCGCAGGGCGTCCCCCCCGTCCTTGAACGCCGAGCGGGCCAGCCCCCGGATTCCTCCCCCGTTGCTCCCGGGGTCGATCAACTCAAGAAACTGCGACACATTCAGCACCATCTGCATCGGGACGGTCGTCCCCTTCTGCTCGGCTGGTGCCGCGACCTTGTCCATCGCCCGCTTCAGTTCGCTGGGGGCTTCGTCCGAGCCCACGGCGAACCACAGCACCGACCGATCGACCGCCAGGAAGATTGCGACCGGCCCGCCGAACAACCGGTTTTCCCCCGAGGGGGGTTGCTGCGGATCGATCCGGTGAATGTTCACCCCGTTGTGCGTCGAGTAGTTCAGCCGGACGTTGTCGATTCGCGGTCGCCCCTTCAGCCGGCCCAGCAGGTCCTCCATCGCATCCGCCATCACCCCCGTATCTTCCAGCTTCACCCCCCCGACAATGCTGAACGGCCCCTTGGGCTGCCCCACCATCTGGGCCACCATGTCGAGATGCCCGTCCACCGCGGTCGAGTCCAGCACCTGGATCAACTGCCGGATCGGATGATCCTCGGCATCGGTGTTGCTGTCTTCCTTCGCCAGCTGCCCCAGCAGCTCCTTCTGCACTGCCGCGAGGGTCCGCCGCATCGACTTCCGGCTCGGCTTGTCGAGCTTCCAGCTCATCGACATCGCCATCGGGTTCTGGGTGTTCAGCAGGTTCGAAAACCGGCTGTTCATTCCCTTCAGTTCGCCGAAGTACGCCGCATACTCGGTCCCCGGGGTCGCCGTCACCACCGCTTCCAGGGCCGCGACCCGCTCGGTGGGCGAGACGGTCCAGCCCAGCAGGATTTCTTCCCCCTGGTTCAGCAGGATCTCGATCGCCGCCAGCGTCCGCTCCCCGTCGGCCTGCCGCATCTCCCAGGCGATCTGGGGTTCATTGTCCCGGCGTTGCAGGCCGTTCTCGGCCTGGGCCTTCAGAATGTTAAAGGCCAGTTGCCGGGTCGCCGGATCGAGCCCCCGCAGGTTGATCGACGCCGCCACGTCGTAACTGGCGGTCAGCTTGCGGGTCGCCTGCACCGGGTCGGGCAACTCGGTGTCGAGGCTCGCCGAATCGGTCGCCACGAACGCGTAGCTCTCTTGCAGCTTGACGTACAGCGTGCGGTTCGGGCCGGCGATCTCGTACTGGTTCTCGCCCGTTTTCTTGGTGCTGACGGGGGCCAGTTCCACCGTCTTCAGCAGGTCATCGATGTTCTTGGTCGGAACGAAGGCGACCGTCGTCGGGGAGAGCCCGTTGAGATAGACCATCACCCCCATCGGCTGAGTGCGGGTCATCCCCTTCAGGTCATTCACCCGTGCCAGGCCAGTTCCCAGCGTTTCCGCCAGTTCAGGACGCCCCGCCGCTTCAAACGTGGTGACCGCCTGCCCCATCAGCCGCTCAAAGCTCGACGCCGTCAGGGTGATCAGCGGCACTTTCTGTTGAGCCCGCGCACTCCCCGCATTCGCCAGGGACGCCAGGAAGGTCAGCGTGACAATCAGCCGGGACACTGTACGCATGGTGAAAACCCACACAGGATAGGAAAGCCGTCGGTGGCGACCGCCGAGATACCTGATGTACCTCAACCAACCGGCCCAGGTGTCGCAGAAAATCTGTTTCCCGAACTTCAGCCCGCGAATCGGGCACTGTCGCTGCCAACCAGGTTCGCCAGCCCCCGCAGACGCAGATTG
>CAIUHT010001001.1 GCA_903898975.1 uncultured Planctomycetaceae bacterium | reverse complement strand
TGCGGGCCTTGGGGCCGCGCGTGCCGGCGAACAGTTCTCCCGCCCATGGCGAGCCCTTCGCCCAGATCTTTGCCCGGGCCGGGCACGACTTTTACAAGATCGATTCCCAGCTCTTTTCGCCCGCCGAGGTCGTCTTCCAGAATCTCGACACGGGCAAGGTGCAGATGTTTGGTCACGTCGCACCGGGCGTGCTGCGGCAGTCGTTTCTCGAGGGGTAGGCGGCGATGCAGATCGCGGTGCTGTCGAATCCCGACAGCTGGTACCGGCGGGATCTCGAGCGAGCCGCGGCGGCTCGGGGGCACACTGTCACGGGGCTCCCTTTTTCGCAACTCGCCGCCCAGGTGGGCTGTGGCGGGGGCGAAGCGCAGGTCTCGCAGACCACGCCGCTCAACACGTTCGACGCCGTGGTGGTGCGCACCATGCCCCCCGGCAGCCTCGAGCAGGTCATCTTCCGGATGAACGCCCTGGCCCGGCTCGAACGGTCGGGAGTGCAGGTGCTGAACTCGGCCCGCTCGATCGAGTGTGCCGTCGACAAATATCTCACCACCGCCCTGCTGCACGAAGCCGGGCTGCCGGTCCCACCGACCCGCGTTTGCGAGACCGCCGAGCAGGCCCTCGAAGCGCTCGCCGACCTCGGGGGCGATGTGGTGGTGAAGCCGCTGTTCGGTTCAGAGGGCCGGGGCATTCTGCGGGTGCAGGATCCCGACCTGGGGCTGCGGGTGTTTCGCACACTCGAGCGGCTGAACTGCGTGCTCTACCTGCAGCGGTTCATTCCCCACGCCGGGTACGACGTGCGGGTGCTGGTGCTCGATGGCGAGGTGGTCGCCGCGATGAAGCGGTCGAATCCGCACGACTTTCGCACCAACGTCTCCCGTTCAGGCGTGGGCTCTCCGCTCGATGCTTCGGAGGAACAGCGGGTGTGGGCGGTGCGGGCCGCGGCGGCGGTTGGCACCCGGCTGGCGGGGATCGACCTGCTGTATGGACCGGGGGGTGAGGGGTATGTCATCGAAGTGAACGGCGTCCCCGGCTGGCAGGCCCTGCAGCGTGTGACGGGCATTGACGTTGCCGCCCGAGTCATTCAGAGCCTGGAACACGGCGGACAACCCCTGGCTGCCGCCGTCCCGTCTGTCCAGAACCCAGATCGGCAATGACCGCTCAGGCCGGTGCCTCCGGAGATGACGGCTCCCCACTGCCGGAATTGGCGTAACGCGGGATCGGTCCCGATCCGAGTTCGGGTCTCTTGTAACATCCGGTAGAACCAAGGCCCCGCGGGTCCCGCCTCTCCCTGCACCGAGGCAGAGGCACCTAGACAGAGCTACCGAGTCAGAAGGCACAAAAAACCGACACGGTTGGCCCAGCACGGTTGGCCCAGCACGGCTGGCTCAACACGACTGGCCCAACAGTGCCGAATCGGCGGGTTTTAACGCTGTGACCCACGTGTCGCACCGGGGCTGTCGCCATCTTTCTCGACCCGGTGCCGATTTCTGCCGTCGGCTGTTATACTTGAGCATCTGGCAGGGAGCGGCTGGCCGCACTCGCGGTGGCGCAAGGGGCCAATGCAGGTCCGGGCAACAAGCGGGCCGCCCCGAACAGCCGCGATCCGTGGTGGTGTCCGGGGATGAGGTGCCTGCTGCCGACGCGGATTGGCAACTCCGCAGTTGCACCACGACCCGCGCATTCAGCACCACACCAACCCCCCACGCGGTCCCCCCTTCGGCTCCCCGGTCTCCGCCCCGCGCGCGAGCGGACTTCCGCGCGACAGGCTGCCTGGCCCAGGCCCCATTCCCCCGCAGACCCCTTCTCCTCTCAGTTCCTTTCGAAACATTCCCTGGTCCGCTCCGGGGTCGTTCTGCCGATTGACACCTGGGCTCCACCCGCTTGGGCCTCAGCCCCGTCTGGCCCCGGCAGGCTGAAGTGTTGTTGTTCCCGCTCCCCACTTCTCACTTCCCACGTCCTCGTTCCCCGTCCCCGTCCC
>CAIUHT010001000.1 GCA_903898975.1 uncultured Planctomycetaceae bacterium | reverse complement strand
GATGGTCGTGGCACTGTGCACACCCCACCGTCAGTCCCAGCACCGCCGTCGACACCACCTTGATCGTCTCGGCGATCGCCTCGTTGCGGGCGGTCTTGGCTTCCTGTTCGCCATCGCCGGTCCCGTCGGGGGCCATCCGCAAAAAGCCGGTCGCAATCAGCTGCCGCTGCTGCTCGGGCGTCAGGTTGCGGTAGGGGGGCGTCAGCAGTTCATCCCCGGCCAGTTGCTCCAGCAGAAACTGGTTCCACGGCAGATCGGCGTTGAAGCTGTTCACCACGTAGTCGCGGTACTTCCAGGCGTACTTCCGCTCGAGGTCTTTGGGGCTGTAGCCGTCGCTGTCGGCGTAGCCTGCGGCGTCGAGCCAGTGCCGGCCCCAGCGCTCGCCATAGCGGGGCGAGGCGAGCAGTTCTTCGACCAGTCGCTCGTAGGCGTCGGGCCGGGTGTCGCGTTCGAACGCCAGCAGCCTGTCGAGCGTCGGGGGGAGCCCGGTCAGGTCGAAGCAGAGCCTCCGCAACAGCGTGTGCCGGTCGGCCTCGGGAGCGAATTCCAGCCCCTGCTTTTCCAACGCGGCGAGCAGAAAGAGATCGACCGGTGTGCGGACGCGGTCGCTGTGCTGGGGACTGGGGGGAACAGCCCGGCGGACCGGTTGAAACGCCCAGAAGCCCCGTTCTTCGTCGGTGAACTCGGGCTGCACCTGCTCGGGCTCGGGCCGGGCGGTCACCGCTCCCTGCTCAATCCACCGTCGCAGCAGGGCCATTTCCGACGGTGTCAGTTTCTTCTTGCCCGGGGGCATTTCGCCCGACTCGACCCGTTCAAGCAGCAGGCTGTCGCCCGGCTGACCGGCCACCGCGCCGGGGCCCGTGTCGCCCCCTTTCAGCAGGCGGCGGGCCTGCCGGAGGTCCAGGCTCCCCTCGACCCGCTCGGCTTCGCCGTGGCAATGCCAGCAATGCGCCTTGAGCAGCGGGCGGATGTGGGCTTCGAAGGTGGGGCGGTCGGGGAGGGGGGTGTCAGCCGCGCGGGCCGACGACGCGGGGAGAGCCCCGATCCCGCCGAGGGCTGAGCAGCAGACTCCCAACAGGCACAACAACAGACGCTTCATGCGGCGGTTCGGTGAGGGACAGTCAGGCGGGAACGCCACGCCAGCAGCAGACCCAATCAGCCCGCCCGCGAGTGACGCCGGTTCAGATACATCAATTGTCGCTTCTGTGTCACGACGCTGCAAGACGGGCCGGTGGGCGAGGCGAGAGAACCCGGTGCGGTGGGAGGCATTGTGCCGAAGGCAGGAGTTTGACGGCGCGCGGCGCTTAGCGGCGCGCAGAAACTGGCGCCCGGCAAGATTGGAAGGCGGGAGGAGACTGCGATGCCGCCCTCGGAAAAGTCCGCGACCTGCGGACCTCGCTTCACCGAATGCGACACACCACCGCCACCTGAAGTTCGGCTCTTGCGACGCGACCGACAACGGCACGTGGGGCTGCACAGCTTCCATGCGCTGTCGCCGTGAAGGGAATGTCGGTCACCGACCAGCCGGCAAAACCGGCCGCGACAATGTGCCGCGCAGACCGGCTGCGAAGCCGGCTCAATCAACGTGTGGTCGCGGCATCACGTCTTCCGCGTCACGTGTGCAGCGTTACTTCTTTGGCAGTTTCTCGAGGATGGTCGAGAGTTTCACTTCGGCTCCGCCGGTCCGCTTGCTTTCGTGCGCGGCTTCCATGAAGGCGAAGATCTCGAGCGTCTCGGCATGCGAGACCGGGAGCGGGCCCCCTTTGAAAAACTTCCCCAGTTCCCGGGCAATCCCCTCGTAGCCCATGTATTTGTCGTTGGTGGGGGCGACCCCGTTGACTGGCACTCCATGCCCGTAGACCCCCGAGATCGAGACCCCCTTGTCGCCGAAGACGGTCGCGCTGTACTTGACCGCCCCGGTCTTGAGACCACGGAAGGTGCCGACGCGACCCTCTTTCCAGGTGCCGGTCACAACTTCGGCGACCGGCGTCGAGGTGCACCGCACCGACTCGCACCCCGGGCCCATGATGGTGAACAGCGTCTCGATGCCATGCAGGGCGTGCCAGTACAGGTCGGCATGATGGGGGACCAGCGGGCAGCCACCATAGACGTCGGCCCCCAGCACCTGGCCCACCTCCGGATGGTTCCGCATGCCGAGGAACCCCGGACTGAACCGATGCTGCGAACTGGTCCAGCAGCGCACTTGCCGGTCGTCAGCGAGCTGGAGAATGGCGACGGCGTCGCTGAAGTTGTGGGCGAGGGGGCGTCCAATGTACGTCGGCTTGCCGGCCTTGAGGGCCGCCTCGGCGAGGGAGCGGTGCCTGCGGCCATCGAGCGGCATCACCAGCACGGCATCACAGCGGGCCAGGCAGGCGTCGACGGAATCGACGATCGCCACCTGGAACTGCTCCATCGCCTTCGTCCACTCGGGCAGGCGCTGGACGCTCTCGGGAATATCCTCACTCACCGTCCCCGGCCAGGCCACGACCACGCGAACCCCCTGCAATTCCTCAGCCTCCTGGGGCGTATTGAACAACTGGGTGAAGGCGACCGCCTGGTAGTTATCGAGCCCCAAAATCCCAATCTTCACAGGCTCCGCAGCGAGAGCCCTCCCCGAGAACGCGAGCAACCCAACCAGGCAGAACCACGCCAGAACAAACACCTTGGCCATTGCACGCATGGGAGCACCGAGAGGGGGGACGGAGATTGAGGAAGAGAGAAAGCAGTGCGGTCCAGCCGCGTCACCAGGTTCGGCCCGCACACAGGCGAAACGAACCACCGAGCGCACTCACAGGCCTGGGCAACCAGCCCACGTCGCAGGAATCGAGGCAACCCCAGCCGGCTCGAAGATCGCCAAACCCGTCACGAAAGGCAACCGCAGGGATCGCGGCGAGAAGAGACGAGAGGTCAAGGCTCGATGCCATTTAAGCACGACATCACAGGAACGGGAGGGCGAGGTTCCATCCGAGCCACCGCTGGACGCACAACAAAGAACAACCCACCACCGGGCCGCCAAACCAACCTCATCGGCACCGTAAAACGCCCTCCAACAAAAGGAAAGATCCAGTCAACGCTCGATCCCATACGAGCACGACATCACAGGAACGGGAGGGCGAGGTTCCACCCGAGCCACCGCTGGACGCACAACAAACAACAACCCACCACCGGGACGCCAAACTCCCTTCATCGCCAGCAAAAAACGCCCGGGCCCGGTGGACGAACGACTTGGTGCGGTACCCTCCAGGCGGCGGACGCAACCGCGCATGCTTCTTCCACGAGTGCCAGGCCCCGCGCAGGATGGCCCGTGATACCGTGTCGCCTCAAATCCGATCAATCGCATTGTCGACGGTTGGGCTGTGCCGAATCCCAAGCACCGCGTTCG
>CAIUHT010000999.1 GCA_903898975.1 uncultured Planctomycetaceae bacterium | reverse complement strand
TCGCCCACGCCCCCCAATGCCCTGAGGGGATTTCTGCTGGCGGCAATTTTCCCGGCGGTCGGTCGCCTGGCGGCCAGTCTTACGAAGCAGGCCGGTCTTCAGCTCGCCCACCCCAGCGCTCAAGCTCCTGACGGCGACCCGGCCGCGTGACAGCCACCGGCAGCGACTGTGCCGGCGTGGGGTCGACGACAGTCGTCAATTCAACCGCAGTCGATCACGAAACCGGCAGCCTGGCGTGGGTGCGAGGGTCTGCTTTTTGCGAGCGACTCAAACAACGCGAGCCCCCCGGTGTAGAACATCGGGGGGCTCGTGAGTTTTGTACAGTGCGGGGCCGTTCAGCCCCGGCCCCGGCTGGTCAGGCCCGGCGCTTGTTGGCGATGGCCCGCTGCATGGCTGTCCCCATATCGGCTGGGCTCTCGGCGACCACCACGCCCGCCGCTTCCAGTGCGGCGACCTTCTCGGTCGCGGTCCCGGCACCTCCCGAGATGATCGCGCCGGCGTGACCCATTCGCTTGCCCGGGGGAGCGGTCCGTCCGGCGATGAACGCCGCGACCGGCTTGGTCACGTACTGCTTGATGAACGCCGCCGCCCGCTCCTCGGCGTTCCCGCCAATCTCACCCATCATCAGGATCGCCTCGGTCCCCGGATCGTCCTGGAACATCTTCAGGCAGTCGATGAAGCTTGTCCCAACGATCGGGTCGCCCCCCAGGCCGACGCAGGTCGACTGCCCCAACCCCAGGTTCGACAGCTGCCAGACCGCTTCGTAGGTCAGGGTGCCGCTGCGGCTCATCAGGCCCACGTTGCCCGGCTTGTGGATGTAGCCCGGCATGATGCCAATCTTGCACTGCCCGGGAGTGATCACCCCGGGGCAGTTCGGGCCGATCAGGCGGGACTTGCTGTGCCGAATCTTGCGGTACACCCGCACCATGTCCAGCACCGGGGTCCCCTCGGTGATCGCGATGATGACGGGAATTCCCGCCGCCTCGGCTTCCAGGATCGCATCGGCGGCTCCCGGGGGAGGGACGAAGATCATCGTCGCGGAGGCCCCGGTCTTGGCGACCGCCTCGGCGACCGTGTTGAAGACCGGGAACCCGTCAATCGTGGTTCCCCCCTTGCCCGGGGTCACACCCCCGACCATCTGGGTGCCGTACTCCCGGCACTTCTGGCTGTGGAACAACCCGGCTTTGCCGGTGATGCCCTGGCAGATCACTTTGGTGTCGCGGTTGACAAGAATGCTCATGGTTCGGAAGGCGTCGCGAGAGGGCGGTGAGAGCGTGAGAGGCGAAGCAGGCGGGCGGAAGCCACGCCGCACTGGTGTGGGGCACAGGGACGCACGCGCGGCCCGTCAGGCCTTGAGCGCGGCGACCACCTTTTTCGCGGCGTCGGTGAGATCGTTCGCCGAGATGATGGCCCGGCCACTCTTGGCCAGCATCTCGCGGGCCAATTCGACGTTGGTCCCTTCGAGGCGAACCACCAGCGGCACGTTGAAGCCGACCTTCTCGTAAGCCCCCAGCAGGGCTTCGACAATCGTGTCGCACTTCATGATGCCGCCAAAGATGTTGACCAGCACAGCCTTGACGTTCTTGTCGGACAGGATGATCTGGAACGCCTTGGTCACCTGGTCGACATTCGCCCCACCCCCCACGTCGAGGAAGTTGGCGGGGAGTCCGCCGTGAAGCTTCACCAGGTCCATCGTGCTCATCGCCAGCCCGGCCCCGTTGACCAGGCAGCCAATGTTGCCGTCGAGCTTCACGAAACTGAGCCCGGCGTTCCCCGCTTCGACCTCGAACGGGTTTTCTTCCGACAGGTCACGCAGTGGCTGCAGGTCGGCGTGACGAAAGGCGGCGTTGTCGTCGAAGCTGACCTTCCCGTCGAGGGCCAGGATCTCGCCCTGCTTCGTCACCACCAGCGGGTTCACCTCGACCATGCTGGCGTCAGACTCGAGGAAGAACCGGCACAGCTTCTTCAGGAAGCTCTCCAGGTTCTTGATCTGCGGCCCTTCCAGCCCCAGCTTGAACGCCAGGTTGCGGGCCTGGTAGCTGAACAGCCCGGCGTCGATGTCGACCGGCTCTTTCAGGATCTTCTCGGGACTGTGGGCGGCGACCTCCTCGATCTCCATCCCCCCCTCGGTCGACATCATCAGCACCGGGCCCGAGAACTCGCGATCCACCACGATGCCCAGGTAGAGCTCGCGGGCAATGTCGAGCCCCTGCTCCACCAGCAGCGTGTTGACCTGCTTCCCCTCCGGACCGGTCTGCTTCGTGACCAGCACCTGCCCCAGCATGCGGGCGGCATTCTGCCGGGCCTCGTCCGCCGAGCGGACCAGCACCACCCCGCGCTGCGACGGATGCGACTGGAAGGTTCCCTTCCCGCGTCCCCCGGCGTGGATCTGCGACTTCACCACCGCGATCGGGGTGCCCAGCTGGGTGAACGCCGCGGCCGCCTCGTCCGGAGTGCGGGCCACAACCCCGCGGGGCACCGGCACCTGGGCCTGCGCGAACAGTTGTTTCGCCTGGTATTCGTGAATCTTCATGGGCTGAACGTGTGTCGGTCGGCGGGAATTTGCGGACCCGGTTGCAGCCCCCCCTGCGGGAAACCTGACAAACCGTCCGCCAGAAACGCAGTGACGCCTCTCCACACAGGGGAGGTGCCGGGCGAATAATAGCGATGCCTTGGTTTTCTTTCCACGAAACCGCTGGTCGATCCCCCGCCCGGGAAAATCACCCACCCCGCCCGGGCCGAACCGGGACGGGCGGGCCACCAGTTCCGACACTGGCCGATCGCCCGCGAAACGTCGCCATACGGCAGAGCTGCACCGCTCGATACGAGCCGATTCCGACGAGCGGAACGCGGTCGGGGGAGGGGGGCTTTTTAGACCTTTCGGGCCACCGGCCGGTTGCAGTTCCGGGGGGTGGGTCGCATACTCGCGACCGAATCGGGCCGACCGGGCTGGCCGCTGCGGGCACTCAGCCAGCGCCGCGATTCACCCCTCGTTCCGCCCGGCAGGCTGCCTGCCGTTCCTTTCGACCCTGTGTGTGCCATGGCCTATTACCTCGAGGCGATCCTGCTGGGAATTCTGCAGGGAATCGCCGAGTTTCTGCCCATCAGTTCCGACGGGCACCTGGTGGTGTTTGGCAACTGGCTGGGCCGACTGCTGGGGACGGGCGAGTCGTTGAACCCCGAGCAGAACGGCCGATTGCTGCTGCTGGTGATTGTGCTTCACCTGGGGTCGCTGGCGACCCTGGTGGTGGTTTATTGGCGCGATTTGTGGGCTCTTAGGCACAACCCCCGACTGGTGGGCTGCCTGGTGCTGACCACCCTGGTGACGGCGGCCCTGGCGCTCCCTTTCAAGAAGACACTCGAGTCGATGTTCGACAGTCCGTCGATCGCCGCCCTGGGCTGGTTGATTACCGCGGGCTTCCTGCTGGTGGCCGACCGGCTGCGGACCACGGGACAATCGCTCGCCGAGGTGGGCTGGAAGCACGCGGTGTGCGTGGGACTGTTGCAGGCGCTGGCCCCCGTTCCGGGCATTTCGCGGTCGGGCACGACCATCACCGCTGGACTGCTGTCGGGCCTGGGGCGGGAGGGGGCGACAAAGTACTCGTTCCTCGTCGCGATCCCGGCAATCTGCGGGGCGGCGTTTCTCGAAATCGTAAAGCCCCTGATCTCTCTCGCTCGCGGGACCCCCGCCGCCCAGGCGTTCCCGGGTGTCGAACTGAGCGTGGCGGGACTGTTGCCGTTGCTGGTTGGGGCGGTGGTCTCGTTCCTCGTGGGGCTGGTCGCTTTACGGTGGCTGGTCGCCTTCATTGTGAAGCGGGGAATGAAATGGTTCGTGATCTACCTGGTGGTGATGGCGCTGTTCGTACTGGCAGTGGAGTGGGCCCGAATCCCCGGGCTGGTCCCGGCACCCGCGGTGGGGGCCAATTGAGTAGAGTCGAGATCTACCTTGTGAGGCATTTCCGGAATTGCCAAGGCCCTCAGTCCAGTGACTGGTGCCTGGAAAGCAAACTTGATACGACGGTTCTTTAGGAGTCTTTCAGGAGGACCGACCGGGCATTGGGTCGGTCAGTTCATCGGTGGAACCGATCATGAGCACGACGCTCTCAGGTTTGCGGCTGGGCATTTGGTCTATTGGCCTCCTGTTCATCGGGGCGCTGGGCGGCTGGTTTTCGCCTGCGCTGGCGGCCCCGCCCGAAATCGTTGTCCCGCCGTCGGGCGATCTGGCGGCGGTCGTGCAGTCGGTCCCTGCGGGGGGTCGCATTCTGCTGAAAGCCGGCGTTCACCGTCCCCAGCGGGCCTTGAAGCTGGAACGCGCGGGCGTGACCCTCGCGGGAGAACCGGGAGCCGAGCTGCATCCCTCGGAAGGCCTGCAGGGGGACGCCCTGCTGACCGTAGCCGC
Organism: uncultured Planctomycetaceae bacterium; assembly: GCA_903898975.1. Classification (GTDB taxonomy): domain Bacteria; phylum Planctomycetota; class Planctomycetia; order Planctomycetales; family Planctomycetaceae; genus UBA10511. Next base: position 8,470 of record CAIUHT010000999.1, on the reverse strand, counting down.
CGATGGTGTGCGAATTACAGGACTGGTGCTGGACGGGGAATTCGTCGCGAGCCGGGCGATCCGCAGCCTCCAGGGGTCTCGAGATCTGCGCATTGAGGACTGCGAAATCCGGTTCTGGGCCAAGCATGCGGTCGATCTCGATGGGGCCAACCAACTGGTCTCGAACTGCCACATTCACCACATCCTGCAGAAGACCAATGGCGCGCGGTCCGATGCGCACGGAATTGTCACACTGCATTCGAAAGGGCTGCGGGTCCAGGGCTGTCGGATCAACAACTGCTCGGGAGACTCGTTTCAAGCCGATCGCGGCACCTGGCAGAACCTCGAGATTGTCGACTGCGATCTCTCCCTGGAACCCCTGGCCGAGACACTGGGCGGTTTTGAAAAGGGGGACGTGGTCGGCGAAAACGCCTTTGATTCGAAACGGGATTCCAGGCTCGCCCGCGGCCAGATCCTGATCGAAGAGTGTCGCGTGTGGGGCTTCGACGGGTCGACCGAGGCCGGGAATTGGGCGGCACTGAATCTCAAGGAGAATGTCGCGGTGACGGTGCGGAACTGCTCGGTGAAGCAGAGCCAGATCGGAGCGCGGTTGGCTGCGTTTCGACGCGGATCCCCGCTCATCTGTCAATTCGAGAACTGCTCGTTCGACACCTGTCGACTGGCGCTCCGTTTTGAGGATCTGCGGACCGGACCCGAGGCCGATGCCATCTCGGTATCGGTGGAGAACTGTCAGTTTGGCCAATGCGATCAGCACCTGCTGTTTGACAAGTTCCGCAAAACCCCGGGAGAGGCGGTCTGGCAACTCCCCCAGGGGGTCCGCATCTCCCACAGCGTGTTCGATCCCTCCCTCCGGATCGCGCTGGGCACCGGTGATCCCAAGATCCTGAAGGAGGCCGCCGGGCAGCTGTTGTCGCTGGGGGAGAATCGGGAGGAGAACCCGCCTCCGGTTGTCGCCGAGACAGGCGACACCCAGGTGCGACCTGTGGCCGCGGCGGTCAAGCCCGAGGGCCCCAGCGCCACGCCCCCAAGATCCGCATCGACCCGGTCAGCCCCCACCCGCGTGGCGGTCTCGCAGCCCGCGGATGACCCCACCCCGGTTTGCCCGCGCGACGAATCGCATCGGGGCCGGGTCTATCGTCGCGCGGCAGGTCAACTGCATTGCCGCTGCGGGAACTGCGGAACGGTCTGGACCCTCGCCGACAAATCGGCGAGCCCAACCCAGTCGCCCCCGGCTGGAACGCGGGTGGCCGGCAAAGACCCTCCCGGCACCAACACCAAGCCCACGGGGAATGGCAACCCGGCCCCGGAAGCCACGGCTGCGGGAACCACCGGCAATCAGCCCTCGAAAGTGGTCAAGTAACGCCTCGCCCCACCAGCTGGCGGCCCCAAGCGGCAGAGCGAGAAGCCCGGTGGGACGGGAGGTCTATTCAATTCGCAACCCGCGCTGCGACAGGCGTGGGCGACGAACTGTTGTCGAGAGGGGCTGCCCGCCCGCCTTATGTCACGGCAGGCCTGGTTTGCCGCCGATCCAGTTGGCTGCTGACCTGATGAGTTGCTGGCCTGATGAATTGCTGGCCTGATGAATTGCTGATCAGGCGCCAGGGGCCAGCCGCCATAGCTGGGCGAGCTGCGCTGGCTGATCAACGACGTGCCGGGCGCCATGCGCCCACAATTCGGCGGCTGGGCGGAACCCCCAACTGCACCCGATGGCCCACATTCCGGCGTTGCAGGCGGTCAGCACATCAACCGACGAATCTCCCACAAAGGCGACCTCGCTGGGAGCCAGCCCCAGTTCCTTGGCAATTGCCAGCGCCCCGGCCGGGTCGGGCTTCCTCGGGACGTCGGACTTCTGCCCGGCCACCACGGCGAATGGCACGTCGGCGAAATAGTGCGCGACACACTGCCTGACGAACTGGTCGGGCTTGTTCGACAGCACGGCCACGGGAATCCGCGCGGCCTGCAACCCCGCCAGCAGCCCGGGAATGCCGGCGTAAATGCGGGTCTCGCAATTCCAGGTCTGGGCGTAGTTCCGGGCGAACGCGGCGGCACAGTCGGCGATGTCGCCCGGCTGATGCGGCCGGCTGGCCAGCGCCCGCTCGAACAGCACATGCACTCCATCGCCCACAAAGACCCGGTACGCCGAGACGTCGTGTGGCTCGAAACCACAGTCGCGAAGCGCCGCGTTCGCCGCATTCGCAATGTCGAGCAGCGAGTCGAACAGCGTCCCGTCGAGATCGAATATGACCCCCTTGGGCGGGTTGCAGAACCCGGGTGTCGCGTCCGCTGAGAGGGGGGATGGGTCACTCACGGGTCGGGCCATTCTCGGGCTGAGCCGCTGGTGTGGCTGCGTCTTCCCCGGCGGTCCCGTCGGCGGTCCCTCCTTCGCCGTGCTCCCCACCTTTGCTGGCCACGCCCCGCTGGATGACAATCACCTCATCCTTGATCACCAGTTCCACCCGGGGAATATGCATGCCAAACTCGGTGACTCGCAACTGCCCGCGCCCCTTGGGGCCCTGCAGAAAAAACGTGAGCGTCTCTTCATTGGACTCCTTGAGAGCGCTCTGGGCGTCGAAGCCCGATTCCTGGATCTCACCCAGCCGCCGGACGACCTGGGGATGTGTCTTGTACCGGTCCACCCAGCGGGCCGCCTCGGAGTCCATCAGTTCGTAGGTCCCCCAGTAACCGAGACCGGCACACGAGCCCAATCCCAGGGTCAGGATGACCACCACGGCGGCAATCGACTTCCAGGTGATGGGAGGCATGTAGTCCACGCCGACTTCGGGGCGGGACGCGGTCGCAGGTTCGCTGGGCACAGACGTCGCAGCGCTGGGATTCGCTTTCACGTCGATGCTGCCCGGGGAGCTGTTCGGCAACGCCGCAGGTTGCCCCGCCCCCGGCCCCGCCGGGCCCTGCCCTGAAGAAGCCGATCCCGGAGTCGTCGATCCTGCAGGCGACGATGTTGACTCTGCCATGCCCACGTCCTCAGAAGTCGCCGGTCCGCGATTCGAAATGTGTCGGTTTGCCCAGTTCGACTCCCCCGGCCTCCCGCCAGCAGGCGACCCAGTCGAGCAGGATCGGGGCGGAGACCTCCGGCGGACCCCACCAGGCGTCAGCCCGTGCCGACGAACTGAGCAACGCTGTCTCCTGCTCGTGGCCAAGGTACCGCACGGTGCGGTTCCAACGCCTGGCAAACTCATCGCAGGCCCAGCGGACCGACACCGTTTCGCTCCCTGTGACGTTGACGATTTGGGGGGGGATCGTCAAGCGGCCCAGGCAGAGCAGCGTCCGCTCGTTCGCCTCGCGCTGCCAGATGGTATTGAACCAGCCCATCTCCAGCGGCACTGGCTCTCCCCGCCAGACCCGCTGAGCCAGGTCGACCAGCACGCCATAGCGCAGGTCGCACGCATAATTGAGCCGGACAATCGCCAGGGGAATCTCCAGCCGCGGGCTGAAATACTGGTAAATCCGCTCGCGGGCCAGGCAGCTCTGCGCGTATTCGCCCACGGGTCGGGGCTCATCCTGCTCGGTGGAACCACCGCTCGCCCGCGGGCAGAGTCCGTACACGTTGCCAGTCGAAAAAACCACGCACGGACGGGCGGGAAACCGCTGGCAGATGGTGGCGGGAAGCCAGGCGTTCATCGCCCAGGTGAGTGGCAGGTCGCCCGTCGAACCGAACTTGCGGCCCGCCATCACAATGACCGCCCCCGCCTCGGGGAGGTTGGCGACCTGCCGCGGCTCAAGCAGGTCGGCGACCACGGTCTCGACCCCCACTTCCTCAAACACCGCCCGCTGTCCCTGCGAGAACCGCGAGACGCCAATGACGCGGGCGGGCGAGCCTGCCGCGTCGAGCGCCCGCCGAGCCATGCGGGCCAGCGACAGCCCCATCTTCCCCCCCACGCCCAGCAGCAGCAGGTCCCCCCGCAGGCTGGCCAGCACCTCGGTGACCCGGGGGGTGGGGCGGGAGAGCTGTTCCTCCAGCTCAATCAGCGACGAGGGTGCGGAGCCCATGCGTCTACCAGTCGAGTCCCAGCATCAGGGAATTCAGGCCACTGCCAATCCCCAGCCAGGCCACACGGTCTCCGGGACGGACATGCCCCGCCTCGGCCCCCAGGGCGGCGGTCAACGGGAGAGCCGCGGCCCCCGTGTTGCCCAGCCACTCGACCGTCGAATAATCGAGCGCCGAGTCGAGCCCCAGCCGGTCGAAAAGCAACCGCCGATGTGCCCGCCCCACCTGGTGGGTGCAGACCCGCTGCACATCGCCCGCCGACCACCCCACGCGATCAAGAAACTCACCAAAAGTCGCCCCCGCCAGCTCCACCCCGGCCCGCAGCAGCCCCTCCGAGTCGGTCTGCATGAGCGGGCGGTTCTGGTCGTCGGTCTGCTCGGCGAACCCCCCGGCACACAGCTGATGCGCGGCGGTGTCGGCCTGGAAGGCCCCACCCAGCAGTCGATGGCCCCCGCGACTCAGCCGGCGATCGGTCAACAGCAGCGCCGCCGAGCCCGACCCAATCGTGAGCGAGGCGAACGCCAGTTTCACATCCTGACGGGTGACCGTCGGTCGGGCCAGCAGCGAGTCGATGGTCGCCTCGACCAGGTCGCGGCCCACTTCCGTTCCCACCACCAGCCCGGCGCGAATCTGCCCCAGCTCAATCATGTTGGCCACCAGCAGCAGCCCGTTCAGCAAGCCCAGGCAGGCGTTGCTCACGTCGAGCACCAGGGCCGACTGCGGCAGGCCGAGCGCCTGGTGAACCCGGGCGGCGGTCGCCGGTTCGAGCTGGTCGCGACAGACCGAGCCGTGCACCAGTGCGCCAATCGCCCGGCGATCGAACCCGCTCTGCGCCAGCAGTTTCTCGCAGGTCTGCACCGAGATTTCCCCGGGGCGGGTCCCCTGGGGCCAGAACCGGCGTTCGCGGATGCCGGTCATCAGTTCCAGCCGCCCCTCGGGCAACCCCAGTCGCTGATAGACCGGGGCGAGTCGCGTCTCGATCTCCGCCGAACTGACCACTTCATCGGGCACGACCGCCGCGAGTGCCTCGAGAGCCACGTGCCGATACCGCATGCCGACCGCTTCGCCTGGAGACCCGTCTTGACCGAAGTGACCATCCCGCCGCAGCCGAGTGGCGGGGCGGGGCCAGAGGCGAACAGTAACCGCCGGGGAAAGGGGCCGCCAGTCAACAGGCCACCACGCCCCCCGACCCCCGCCCTCAACCCTGACCCGTCCCCGGTCAGTCGAACACGCTCTGAGCGACGACGATCCCAGCCGACAGTCTCGAAAAACAGAAGGAGGTCGGTCCGAAACCGAAGTTCGCCTGCGGGCCGTCCACCGGATGGCAGGCTGTCAAACCGCACCCGGCTCAACAGGTGTCACGGCCGGCCAGCCCCGCGATCGCAGCCGAGTGGCTTGTGGTCCCGCCGGGAATGGAGGAGTGGCGACTTCTCAGAACGCCACAGTTGCCCAGCGAGCGACGCGGATTCACTACGAAGCGCACGCAAAATTGGGCGCAACTGGAATGACGCGCAAGGGGGATTCCCCCCAACGGGAATGCCGCCCGACGCAGAGCGCTGCACACACTGTGGACCACACCGCGTGCCTGGGCAAGCCGCCAGCGACCGCGTGCGCTGCTAGCTGCGCGAGGGAACGGCGACGCGGGCGGAGGGATCGAGTTGACCCATCAGCTCGGCGATCTGCTGCAACTCGGCTTCGCGCTTGGCATCGACCGGGGCTCCCGGTTCACGGAAGGCCAACCGGCGGGCACTGCGGATGTACCGCAGCCCTTCCAGCAGCAGGTCGCGTTGTTGGCTGTTGACTTCGAAGGCCAAGGAGTCGCTCATGGTTTGGAATGTGGCCGCGCTGAAAAGAAGGGGACGATTCCGATCCCTGGGGGCTGGGGGCGGTCGACACTCGACTGCCACGCGCCCAATTCGGTACGTTCGCCCTCATGACGAACCACTCCAGTATGCTACCCGTCGCCACGCCGATTCTCAACTGACGCGCTGGTGAGGGGGAGCCAAAAACTGACGGCGGGGGGCCGTTTCTGACGGGTGCCACAGCCCCCTCCACGCCGGTTCTCTGCAAATCAATCCGTTCTCTTCGGCCCCCTCCCGGCCCCGCCTCGCGGGAATCCGCCTCCCCCCGCCCCCGCCGGCATGTCGGGCACAACCGGCCCCCCACCTCACCCCTCCCCACCTCACCCCTCCCCACCTCCCCCCTCACCACCTCGCCCCCACCACCTCCCCGGGCCCCGGCCCCGTCCCCTCCCCACCCCGCAGGGTTCCCGTTCCCGCCCCTCCCCCGGATTGTCCCCCCCGCGCGGCGCGTGGTAACATCGCCCCGCCATGATTCTGCTGATCGATAACTACGATTCGTTCACTTACAACCTCGTGCAGAGGTTGGGTGAAATCGACCCTGCCATTGACGTGCAGGTCCATCGCAACGACGAGATCTCGCTCGCCCAGATCGAGTCCCTGCGCCCCGAGCGGATCATCATCTCGCCCGGGCCCTGCGACCCCGACAAAGCCGGTTGCTCGAAGGCGGTGGTCGAACGCTTCGGCCCCGAGATCCCCCTGCTGGGAGTCTGCCTCGGCCATCAGTGCATTGGCGAGGTGTTTGGCTGGGTGGTCAATCGGGCCGACCGGCTGATGCACGGCAAAGTCTCCCCCATCCACCACGACAACACCGGGGTCTTCCACGGGCTGTCGCAACCGTTCATCGCCACCCGCTATCACAGCCTGGTGGTCCGCCCGCAACCTCAGCGGGACGACTTGATCGTCACCGCGTGGACCGCCGACCCCGGGATCGAACGCGAGGTCATGGGGGTCCGCCACCGCCGCTTCCCCATTCACGGCGTGCAGTTTCATCCCGAGTCGTTCCTGACCGACGAGGGAATCATCCTGCTCAAGAACTTTCTGCACCTCCCCCGGAACCCTGCCGCATGTTGACGGTCGCCCAGGCCTGGGAGGCGATCGCCCAGTGGGCCACCCCGCTGCCCGAACTTCGCGTGCCGCTCGACGAAGCCCTGGGGCTGGTGCTGGCCGAGCCGGGAATCGCCGATCTCGATTCCCCCCCGTTCGACAAATCGCTGATGGATGGCTACGCGGTCCGGCAGGCCGACGTCGCCACCGCGGGGGTGACCCTCACCGTGCTGGAAGAGGTGCTGGCCGGGCAGGTTCCCCGTCGGCCACTCGGGCCTGGCCAGGCCACCCGCATCATGACGGGAGCCATGCTCCCCGAGGGGGCCGACCTGGTGGTCCCGGTCGAGCAGACCCGCACGCTCAACGCCGACCGCTCGCAGGTCGAGATTGCCACCGGGGGCCTGCCCGCGGGCAAGAACATTCTCCGCCGGGCCGAATCAACCCCGCGGGGGACCACGGTGATTCCCGCCGGGCGGCTGATCCGCGCCGTCGAGGTGGGGTGCCTCGCCGAACTCGGAAAATCCTCGGTGCGGGTGATCCGCAGTCCCCGGGTGGGAGTGCTGGCGACCGGCGATGAGCTGGTCGCGGTGAGCGAGCGGCCCGGTCCCGGACAGATCCGCAATTCGAACGAACCGATGCTCGTCGCGCAGCTCAGGCAGGCGGGCTCGCAGGCTTTCTCCCTGGGGGTCGCCCGCGACAACGTCGCCGACCTCAGGCGACTGGTCCAGCGAGGCCTCGAATACGACGTGCTCGTCCTCTCGGGAGGGGTCTCGGCGGGACAGGTCGACCTGGTTCCCACCGTGCTGGCGGAGTGCGGCGTGCAGCCGGTGTTTCACAAGATCCAGCTGCGCCCCGGGCAGCCCCTGTGGTTTGGGGTGCTGGAACGGAATCGCCCGGCGACCGAGCGGCTCAGCCCGCCCGGAACCGGTTCGACCCGCGAGCGGTGCCTGGTGTTCGGGTTGCCGGGCAACCCGGTCAGCAGCCTCGTCTGCTGCGAGCTGTTTGTGAAAACGGCACTGCGGGGCCTGGCGGGACTGGGGGCCACACCCCCGGCACCGACGTGGGCGAAGCTGACCGCCCCGCACACCAATGGCGGGTCGCGCCCCACCTGGCACCCCGCGGTCCTGGCTTTCACCCCCACCGGGCCCGAAGTGGCGACCGTCCCCTGGGTGGGCTCCGCCGATCTGTCGGCGACCGCCCGCGCCAACGCGATGATTGGCTTCGAGCAACCCGGGCAGCACTACCCTGCGGGGACCTGGGTGCCCGTCCTGGCGTGGTAACCGGCGTTTGAGCAGAGACCCGCACTTGCCCCGTCACAGGTCTTTGCCTGACCAAGGCTCAGTCGTGGCTGGCGAGAGCGAAACCCAGCCGCACGAAATCCGGCCCCATTCGCTGCGCGACTCGAATAGCCATCGCTGTGGCTGGTGAAGCTTGGTCGACCGCGCTGCCGAACGGGCTCTCGCGGCAGGCTGGTCCCGATCGCTCCAGGGTTGCGACTTTTCGTAGAGACTTCGATTGGAGACACAGGCCTGCTTAGGAACATGCTTATTCAAGGAGC
>CAIUHT010000998.1 GCA_903898975.1 uncultured Planctomycetaceae bacterium | reverse complement strand
GCTGCGTGTCGTGTTGTCCATCGCGCTGCTGCCTCCCTGCCTGGGGTGTGCCGAGTTCCTGGGCAACTCCATCGTCAGTGCCCCCAACCGCTGGGTCCCTCGGGGGAAGACCGCCTCGCGGACGCATCCGGGCCTCCGCCGCCTGATGGGCATTGATCAGGAATTTCGCGTCAACGTTGGGACCGAGGAAGAGCCACTGGAACTGCTCGTCCAAGTCGTCGAGCCCGACACGGTCGAGCCCCCCCGGGGAACCGTGGTTGTGCTGCATGGTGTGATCTCGAGCGGTCGAGCCATGCTCCCCCACGCCCGGCGTCTGGCCTCACACGGATACCGCGCAGTGCTGGTCGATCTCCGCGGACATGGACAGTCGGATGGGTGGTTCATGACCTACGGTCTGCGTGAATCGGAGGATCTGGTGCGAGTGATTGACGCCCTCGAGGCCCGGCGGTTGATCGCTGGCCGCTTGGGCGTGCTGGGGGTCTCGTACGGAGCCACAACCGCCATTCACCTCGCCGGTCGCGATCCGCGGATCGACAGTGTCGTCGCGGTCGCCCCCTTCAGCACGCTGCGCGATGTCGTCCCCGACTTCGGGCGGACTGTGCTGCCCGGAATCGGGTCTCTCGTCCCCGATCACGCCCTCGAGGCGGGTGTCGATGCCGCGGGACGACAGGCTGACTTCGATCCCGATCTCGCTGACGCCTGCCAGGCGCTGCAGCGTACCTCGGCACCCGTCCTGGTCATCCACGGCGAGGAGGATTGGATGGTCCCGACGTACCACGGTCGCCGACTGCACGAAGCGGCTCCCGACCACACCGAACTGTTGCTGCTTCCCTGCACGGGACACCTGGCGGCCTGGCTCGATCCGACCGGGCGGGTCGCCGACGAAACCACTGGCTGGTTCGATCGCCATCTTACGGCTCAACCGACCTCCTCCGCCACGAGCGCGACGCCCCCCATCGTCCGCTGAACGACTCTCGCGAGAGTCGGCGTTCTAATAGCCCATGCGTCGCACGGTGCGAGGGCCAAGATCGGCTCGGTCGTCGTTGGCTGCTCGCGAGGGAACAATCCCCCCGGGGTGATGCCTCCCCGCAGGTTGACACCACCTCTCGAGCACTTAGGATCAGCGTGGCGGATCACAACCGCCATAGGGCAAGGACGGCAATAGGACCGGCCTGGCCTCATCCGCGGCACCCGCCCGCCTGCGCGAGGTTGCTGAGGGGCCGAGTGCCGCGGCATTGGCCCGCCAACCGCTTGAAGGAAGTCTCTTCCGATGGCCCGACGCAATCCCGCCGATCGTGACCGCAATCTGCCCGGCTCCCATCGCCCCGAGCCAGAGAAGACCGTGGTGAAGGCCGCCATGAAGGCAGGAGGTGAGCTGGCTGTACCAGGCGAACAGGCCAGCATCGCAGGGTCTGGGGCAACAGGTACTGGCGTGGGAAGTTTCGACCCAGGCGCCGGTAATGGTGAAGACAACGCGCCAGCGGGGCCCCGCTCGTTAGGGCCGATCTTGTGGGCGACCGACTGGCGTCCCGGGACGATGGTCGAGCTGAGTCGTCCCGGGCTGAGACCAGGGACGCTCCTCTTGCTCGCCGGGATTCCCGCCGGGCTGGTGGCGGTGATCTGCCTGTGGCAATTGTCAAAGTGGACGGGGGCGGACCCGGTACTGGTCTATCCCGCGACCGCGGTGTTCGCGCTCGTGGTGGGGGCGGTAGCGGCCGTGTGGGTGACGGGGGTCAACCCGCGGCGGTGGATCCGCCTGAACTGGGACTTGAACCAGTTGGAGGTGCGAACCGTGGCTGGAATCAAGCGGTGGCCGTTCGCCGAGATCCGTCGGCTCGCCAAGTACCAGGGGAGCGGACACGTGCAGCTCTATGCCGATCTCTCCACTGGCCCGGTCGTCCTGTTCGACAGTGACGACCATGGCCGATTGGGCCTCGAGATGCGGCACGAGGAGCTCACTCCGCTGGCGATGGAGCTGACGACAGCCCTGGAGGTCCCCCCATCCAAGGGGGGGCTGGCCGCCGAACGATTCTCGGTGTGGGAGATTCTGCGGCAATCGAGCCGGGTGGCCTGGGGCGTGCTATTGGCACTGCTGGCCTGGTGCGTGGTCGAGGCCTTCTGGCTGCGTTCGAACTGGTTGCTCGCAGTTCCGGTCTGGGGACTGCTGCTGGTGCTCCAGGTCGCTGTGCCGACGGTGATGGGGGTGGCGTGTGGTCAGCGGTGGATCGCGGCGCAGCGGTCCGCCAGGATGTGGGCGGTTGGCGGTCTCAGCCTGGTGGTTGGGGTGCTGTTGTTGGCCACGGCGGTACGCTTCTCGCGTGGGGAGACCCCTGGGTCCTCAATCAACTGGCTGGCCCTCGTGTTCGCCTCAGCCGGACTGGCAGTTGGACTGTTTGGACTGGGAGTGCTGTCCCGCGAGCACCTGCGTCCCTCCGGCCGCAGAGACCGCCTTTACGGCGACTGGGTGAGTGACGACTGACCGACCCGGGCGTTGGAACATGGGACAAGTCCCTCCCGCCCAGTTGCTCGACCGGCAGCAGGTGATGCACTGACGACAGTGTGACCCCACAGATGGGCTGTGCCCGGTGCAGGGTCACCGTCCTCGGCTCACTCACCCTGCGGGGCGTCCAGGGTGGGTGTGCGGTCCGCCGCTTGGTGCGCCTCTGCAGGTGGGCCCCAGGCTCCCATCCACCACAGTGCTGCAGCAGTGGCGACCGAATACAGCAGAGTCGCCACGCTGTACAGCAGCGTGAGGCGCAGAGCCTCACCGGGTTGACCGGGGGGAGTTAAGTCGAGCGCACTGCCGGCCAGCATCCCGGCCAGCCAGCCAAGGCCGCTGGCGGGGGGCCAGATCCAGATGCGGCGAACCCGGGCAGCGCCCAGCAGCGGAGTTTGAGCAGCCCCCCAGCCACATCCCAGGCAAAGCAGAAACCACCACATCCCGAGGAAGCTAAGCCCCACCCCCAGGTAACAGGCGGGAATCCACAACCAGCCCCACCGTTTCAGGTGAGGGTAGAGGGCCATCCACTGAATCAATCCCAGCAGGGCCGGGGAGAGAAATAGCAGCAGGTTGGTGGATACGGGCTGCCAGGGTGCCGCGAGACCCAAACCAAGCAGCAGCAGGGTTGGGGCTAAAGACCAGCAGAGGGGCCGCATGGCATCGGCTCGCTGGACCGGGGACCCTCGGCGGGAGCGGGATTGACTCCGGGATCGGATTCCGAATCGCCGGACTCCGGAAACCCCTTGGGAAACTCGTCGGCAGGGGGCGCTTCGGGGGGTGAATCGCTCGCGGGGGGAGCGGCTGAGCCGGGGGTTGAGGGAGGTAGGTTTGGACCGACTTCCAGCCCGGCTGGCGTGGCCCAGTTGGGTTGGGCGTCGAGTGGGTCGCCGTCCACTGGGTCGGCGTCCTCGCCGGTGGTCAGTCGGACATCGGGCGTGAGAGCCTGCTCGATCTCCAGCTGGAGGATGCGGGCTTGCTCGTCGCGTGGATTGAGTTTCAGGGCCAGTGTGAGAGAACTGCGGGCGGCCTGCAGTTCGCCTGCCCGGTACTGGGTTTGAGCCAGATCTCGCCAGTCGATCGCCGAGGGTTGGCGGAGTTCGATTCCCGAGGCCAGGGCCTGCGCGGCTTCGACCCAGCGTTGCTGCCGGGCGTAGCACTGTCCCAGCATCCACCACGCTTCGCCCCCCTCGGGAGTGCACGCCTGCGACTCTTCGATCAGGCGTCGGAGAAGCGGGGCGGCCTGATCGGTGGAGCCTCGCAGAAAGAGCTGGCGACCGAGTTGGAAGCGGGTCTGGGGATCGTGGGGATCCTCAGCGAGTGCGGCATAGAATGCCCGCAGCGCGAGTTCGTCGTCACCCAAGGCCTGCGCGATGCGCCCCTGCAGGAGGTGCGCCTGCCCGATATGGGCATCGAGATCGAGCGCCTTGGCGACCTGTCGAGCCGCTTCGGGGTAACGTTGCTGTTCAAACAGCATCTGGGCTAACAGGAAGTAGGCACGGGGATCATCCTCGGTGCGGGCCGCCGCCTCTTCGAGGTGGGCCTGCGCCGCACCGGTTTGCCCCCGCTCCCGCAGCAGTTCCACCAGTTGCAGGCGGACCTCGTAATCGTTCGGGTCAATCTCCACCGCCCCGGCAAGCAGGTCGGTGGCGAGCTGCGCGTTCCCCTGCTCGAGCGCCTCCTGGGCCTCCGTGACCAGCCGGCTTGTCTCCTGGCGGTTGGCCTGCTGACGGGCCTTCAGCACACACCCCGGCGCGCAGCACAGTCCGCCCGCCAGGCAGAGGAGCAGAACCAGACGGAAAGGGAAGTGTGACGACTGGTACAGCACAAAGAGGCGCGCGGAGGTGAAGATTGGCTCGGGGCGAGCGAACACGATCGGGCGATGTACCACGAATGGGCGGGCCGGGCCAGATCAACCCGGTGGGGACTTCCACCCAAGTCGCCATTCTTGCCCAGGTTGACGGGGCGGGGGCTGGAGTGGGGGCTAATTCGACCGGACCGCGGAAGCCCGATGGCT
>CAIUHT010000997.1 GCA_903898975.1 uncultured Planctomycetaceae bacterium | reverse complement strand
TCGCAGAATTCACGGCACTCGGGGAGCGGTCACAACGCATGGCAGGCCTCGCGCGAAGAGTTCCCCTCACAAGCCCCGCGGCAACGCGGGCTGGCCAATCAACCGGCCGGGGAATCCCCGAGCATACCGGAAGAGCCGGGCGGATTTCAGCCTCACGGGGGGCCAACCTCCCCCGGCACGCTCTCTACCCCCGCGCGCCCCCGGCTGTTAGCCCCCCTCCTCCTCCGCCACCCCTCCTGCTCCCGGGACCTCCCACCAGCCGGCCCACCCCTCCACGTCGTGCCAACACATAGACAACAGTCCACAAACCGCGATTTCCGTGTTTTTCGCAGGCGAACGCACTCAAAAAATGAAGATTTCCAAGAAAGAAGCGAATGCTGTGAACCAATTGCCCCCGTCTACGTTCTAGAGACTGTTGAGCGTGAGTCCTCAGCAATCTGGTCCGAATTGGGGAATGCGGACCAGAATCGCTGAACCAAATGGGGTTAACGACTGTCTCACACTTCGGTTGCCACGGAATTCTCTGGGAATTCTTTCTACAGATTCCGGGTGACCGGCGTAGTATTGCGGTGAGCGCTATTGCGTTGATCGGCGTGAAAGTTCCCCAAGAACCAGCATCCCTGGAGGAAGGCGAACATGGCTCGGAAAGATGCGTTGCTGCGGCTGCACAAGAGTCTGGTGGACAAGCGCGACGCGTTGCGCAAGCAACTGCAGATGGAACTGGGAGAATCGATCTCTCCGGACCACCTCGCCGGCGATCTGGCCGACGCCGCGCTTGACGACAGCCAGAACGAGATGCACAGTCAATTGGCGGAATTCGAAAGTCGCGAACTCGAGCAGATCGAGCACGCCCTCCAACTGCTCCGGGAAGGACGGTACGGAACGTGCGAAGCCTGCTCGGTCGCCATTCCCATCGAGCGACTCAAGGCCCTCCCCTACACCACGGTCTGCATCAACTGCCGGCAGCGGGAAGAGCGGCGTGGCCGCGCCGGAGACCAGTTCTCCGAGAACTGGGAGTCGCTCTACGAGTTCGAAGGCCGCCAGGTCGATCGCGATCTGTCGATGCGCGACCTCGACGTCCGTGTCGACTGATTCGGCCGGTTGTCCGGGAGGGGGGCTCTCCCCTCCCGGATCACGCCGGCCGGCCCCTAACCGCCGCCCGGCGTACCCCTCATGAACTCCCTCTCCCGTGGCCTCCTGGCCCTCAACCTCGTCGTCCTCGGCATGCTCCTCGGACGCCTCGGTTGGCCCCTCCCCGGCTCGTCTCCGCTTGAGGCCCAGGAACCCGCCTCGCGACTCGATGCCTCCCGCCGGGAACTCGCCCAGCCCGACTCCCCCCTCCTCCGCTCCAGCGAACTCATCTCGCGGATCGTCCGGCTCACCACCGCCAGCGTCGTTCATATCGAGACCGAACGCCGCACCATCCGCGGTCGCCGCGCCGACGAAACTGGCTCGGGAGTCATCATCCCCTCCCCCCGCTCGGGCGAATTCGTCGTCGTCACCAACAGCCACGTCGTCGATGGCTCCGACGTCAACGACATCGCCGTCCACCTCTTCGACAAACGCGTCCTCCGCCCCGTTCGCAAGCTCGAAGACCGCTCCACCGATCTCGCCGTCCTCATCCTCGCCGAACGCGACCTCGTCGCCGCCCGCCTCGGTGACAGTGACCGCCTCCAGATCGGGCACCTCGTCCTCGCCATGGGCAGCCCCTTCGGACTCAGCCAGTCCACCACCCTCGGCATCATCAGTGCCAAAGGCCGCCGGGCGCTCAAGATCAGCGAAACCAGCGACATGCTCAACCAGGACTTCCTCCAGACCGACGCCGCCATCAACCCCGGCAACAGCGGCGGCCCCCTCATCGACATGCAGGGCGCCGTCATTGGCATCAACTCGGCGATCGCCTCCAACTCGGGCGGCAACGAAGGCATCGGCTTCAGCATCCCCAGCAACCTCGTCCGCACCGTCGTCGATCAGCTCCTCATGAACGGCCGCGTCTCCCGCGCCTACCTCGGCGTCTCCCTCGACCCCGATTTCAACACCGAGGCCGCCACCGCCCTCAAGCTCGACCGCGTCCAGGGTGCCCGCGTCCTCAAGGTCAACGACAACACCCCCGCCAGCCGCGCCAACCTCCAGGTCGATGACGTCGTCCTCACCTTCGACGGCGTCGAAGTCCAGGACGAAAGCCACCTCATCAATCTCGTCAGCCTCACCCCCGTCGGCCGCAAGGTGAAGGTCGTCGTCTTCCGCAACGGCAAGCACATCTCCATCGACGTCACCGTCGATGACCGCTCCCAGCTCGATCGCTCGCAGGGCCCCGCCCCCGCCGAGCCCGGCACCCCCCTCGACCAGCTCGGCATGACCATCCACGACCTCACCTCAGATGTCGTCGCCCAGCTTGGGTTCGAACCCCAGACCCGCGGCGTGCTCGTGCTCAACGTCGCCCCCCAACACCCCCTCGCCCAGCAACTCCGCCCCTACGACGTCCTCGCCGAAGTCGCCGGCCGCCCCGTCACCAGCGTCGCCGAGGTCCAGCAGGTCCTCCAGTCGGCTTCAGACTCGCAAGAGCTTGTCCTCGGCCTGCTGCGCCGCGAACGCGGCCAGGTCCGCCAGGTCGCCCTCGTCCACCGCAAGGGCTGACAGCCCCCCCGCGATCGTCTACGCTGGCTGGTCGACCCGTGGTCCCCGGCTCTCCCCCCAGCTCACGAGCGATCGCCATGCCCCTCCCCCGTCGCGACTTCCTCTCGGCTCTCCTCGCCTCCCTCCCCGCCGTCGACCTGGTCCTGGGCCACACCGCCTCCGCCACCGTCGCCAACGCGGCGCTCCAGATCGCCCCCTTCCAGTTCGACGTCACCCCCCCCATGGGGCATAGCTGCTGCGGTGGCTGGATCCCCCATGTCGCCGTCGTTGATGACGAACTCGAAGCGGTCGGCTTCGTGCTCCTCGGGGCCGGCGCCCCCATCGTCGTCTGCGCGGTCGACTGGACTGGCCTGCTCAACTCGGCTCACCTCCAGTGGCGCACCGCCCTCGCCGAGGCCGCTGGCACCACCCCCGACCGCGTCGCCGTCCACTGCGTCCATCAGCACAACGCCCCCATGGCCTGCGCCGATGCCGAAAAACTCGTCGCCGCCCACCCCGAACTCCCCCACATCCTCGACCTCGCCTTCTTCGGCCAATGCCTCGCCCGCGGCCAGGCGGCGGTCAAGGCGGCCCTCGCCCAGCCCCTCCCCCTCACCCACGTCGCCCACGGTCAGGCCAAGGTCGATCGCGTCGCCAGCAACCGCCGCGTCTCCCGCGACCCCCAGGGCAAGGTCCTCGCCATGCGCGGCAGCGCCTGCAAAGACCCCGCCCTCTGCGCCCTCCCCGAAGGAACCATCGACCCCTTCGTCAAAACGGTCGCCT
This sequence comes from uncultured Planctomycetaceae bacterium, assembly GCA_903898975.1. Taxonomy (GTDB): domain Bacteria; phylum Planctomycetota; class Planctomycetia; order Planctomycetales; family Planctomycetaceae; genus UBA10511. The sequence goes on along the minus strand of CAIUHT010000997.1, from coordinate 1,476 downwards.
ACTACTCGGGTGAGAAAAAAGTCGCCGCCTGCCACTACTACGCCACGCACCCGATGAGCTACTACGGCGATGGTCGCGTCACCAGCGACTTCGCCGGCCTCGCCCGCAAACGCCGCCAGGCCGATGAACCCCACTGCCGTCATATCTACTTCACCGGCTGCTCGGGAAATGTTTCGGCGGGCAAGTACAACGACGGCTCCAAAGAGGCCCGCCCGCAACTGACCGACCGCCTCTACGCCGGCATCCTCGCCTCGGAAGCCTCCCTCCAGCCCACCCCCGTCGGTCCCGTCACCTACCGCACCGCCGAACTGCTCCCCGTCGCCCGCACCAGCTTCGACGCCGCCGCCATCGAACAGGCCATCGCCGATTCCAAGGCCCCCGTCGTCGCCCGCAATCGCCCGGCCTACACCCTCGCCTGGATCCGCCGGGTCGCCGCCAAACAGCCCATCATCCTCTCCTCAGTGCAGTTCAATAACATCGCCCTGCTCCACCTCCCGGCGGAAAGCTTCATCGAATACCAGCTCCGGGCCCAACAACTCCGCCCCGACCAGTTCGTCTGCACCGCCGCCTATGGCGACGGCGGCCCCTGGTACATCCCCACCGCCGAGGAATACCCCAATGGTGGCTACGAAGTCAGCGTCGCCTTCTGCGAACCAACAGTCGACACCGCCATGACCACCGGCATCAAAGAACTACTAAAAGCCTAACCCCAACCCTCCACCCTCCACCCTCCACCCCCATGCCCCCCCTGTTGACCGAAGGCAGTCGCCGCGTCCTCGCCCTGGCCGACCGCCTCGCCCAATCGGCCGGGCTCTCCCACTGTGGCCCCCTGCAACTCCTCCAGGCCCTCTGGCTCGATGAATCCCGCGCCCACGAGATCCTCCAGGCCCAGGGTCTCGACACCCACCTCATGCACCAGCGGTTCCAACTCCCCGCTGCCCCCCCTCCGCACGTTCCCGACACCCCGTCCCTCCCCCTCGCCGATGATCTCCAACGCGTCCTCCTCGAGGCCCGCCAGATCGTCACCGGCCTCGGACGCCACGTCGAAATCGCCACCGAGCATCTCCTCCAGGCGCTCCTCGCCGTCCGCTCCCCCCTGCAGGCGGAACTGACCCGCCAGGGAATCTCCGCCTCCCCCCCCGGTGCCGACACCCCCTCCCCCGACCACACCCAGGCCCCCCTCCCCACCGACATCACCCTCCTCACCGACCGCGGCCCCGCCACCGACCACGCCGGCCTCTACCGCATCCTCGATGCCGCCGCCAATCGCGCCAGTGAAGGCCTCCGCGTCGTCGAAGACTACCTCCGCTTCGTTCTCAACGACCGACATCTCACCGAGCAGCTCAAGGCCTGCCGGCACAGCCTCGCCCAGGCCCTCCAGCTCCTCCCCACCCCCGCCCTCCTCGCCTGCCGCGAGACCCTCACCGACGTCGGCACCACCCTCCACACCCGCCACGAACTCCACCGGCACTCCCT
>CAIUHT010000996.1 GCA_903898975.1 uncultured Planctomycetaceae bacterium | reverse complement strand
GGGGAGTGGGCTTGGTATGCTCGCTGGCTGTCGAGGTGGCGTCGACGGGTTGGCGGAGCGCGTGGGGTGGCGGGCGAGTGAGTTCAAACGTGCAGCGTCACGTTCGCGCGCGACCTGCGACGGCAGGAAAGCCGGGGCGAATCGCTCGCTGCGGGCTGTTGTCCGACACGCTGGGCCTTGATCGATTCTGACGTCGCGTCGATCGTGGTGATCACGCCTTCTCAAGCAGGTTGTCGATGTACATTCCCACTCCCTTCCGGGTTGTCGACCGTGAGACGTTGTACGACTTCATCGAGCAGCACGGCTTTGCGACGCTGGTGACTGCCTCGCAGGGGGGGCCGGTGGCCTCGCATGTGCCGCTGTGGCTCGATCGTGAGCGGCAGGTGGTGGCCGGGCACCTGGCCCGCGCCAATCCCCAGTGCGACCAGCTGACCGGCGTGGAGTCCCTGGCGATCTTCCAGGGGCCCCACGCGTACATCTCTCCGACGTGGTACGCCACCACCCCGGCGGTCCCCACCTGGAACTACACCGCCGTGCATGTGACGGGAATCGCCACGCGACTCTCGGACGAACGGACAGCCGAGGTGGTGGACCGGCTGGTGAGCAAGTACGAATCGGGCCGGGCCAACCCGTGGCCGAACGAGTTGCCGCCCGAGTTTCGGCAGCGGATGTTGGCGGGCATCGTGGGGTTCGAACTCCCCTTGGACCGCATTGAGGGGAAGTTCAAACTGGGGCAGAACCGATCGGCTGCCGACCAGAAGGGGGTGGTGCAGGGGCTGGCGGGTGAGGGGGGCGAAGCGGCCCGGCTCGCCGAGTTTGCGAGCCAGTTCCTCGAACAGGGCGAAGCAGCCCGACCGCCCGAGAGCCAGGCTGGTCGGGCGATGGGTTGAACGATTTGGACAGTTTCCCACGGATGGGAATGAAGGGCAGGAAATTGCGTCAATTTTCGGCCGCGTGACAACGGAACCGCCTTGGGGCGTCTTGTCAGCGGACCCCTGTTTTCTGTAGGTTGAATCTGTGACAGTCACGTGGGTTGCGGCGGGCCGAACCGAGTGGTCCGCAGCGGGCCGGGCCCGAGCGAGTGGCGACCTGCGAGTCTGTCTGGGCGGTTTCCCGTCGCGACGGTGATGGCGACGGTTGTCCCGAGGGGTTGACCCCGGTTCCTTTGGTCTCATCGAGCATCTGCCAGTGCCGCGGGTTGGTCTGTTCATTCCCTGTTACGTCGATCAGTTCTATCCCCAGGTCGGGCTCGCCACGGTCGAGTTGCTGGAGCAGCTGGGGGTGGAGGTCGATTTCCCCGAGGCCCAGACGTGCTGCGGGCAGCCGATGGCGAACACGGGCTGCACCGCCGACGCCGAGCCACTGGCCCGCCGGTTTGTCGAGATCTTCTCGCCCTACGACGCGGTGGTCTGCCCCTCGGGAAGTTGCGTGGCGATGGTGCGGGCGCACTATCACGAGTACTTCCATCACGACCCGGCGTTCGAAGCGTTGCGGCCGCGGGTCTACGAGCTGTGCGAGTACCTGGTCGATGTGCTGAAAGTGACCCGTCTGCCCGCGAAGTTTCCTCACCGGGTGGGGCTGCATCAGAGCTGCCATGGACTGCGGGAACTGCGGCTGGGGAGTTCCACCGAGACGATGGGGCCCGCGTTCAACAAGGCCCGGCAACTGCTGGAGCTGGTCGAGGGGCTGACGTTTGCCGAGCCACAGCGGCCCGATGAGTGCTGCGGATTTGGCGGGACGTTCGCTGTCAGCGAAGAAGCGGTTTCGTGCCTGATGGGGCAGGACCGGATCGCCGATCATCTGCAGGCGGGGGCGGAAGTGCTGACGGCGACCGACATGTCGTGCCTGATGCACCTGGAGGGGCTGGCTCGGCGGGATGGGCGGGCGCTGCCATTTGTGCACGTGGCCGAGATCCTGGCGGGGCGAGGACTGCCGGCGAAGGTGAGGGCCGGCAGAGGCTGAGGTGAGTGGGCGGAAGCGAGTGGAAGTGAGTCGCCCAGCGGCGTGTTCCCGCGAAATGCCTCAAAGAAGTGAGACAGTGGCGGGCCACGCTGGTGTGACACGAAGGGGGCACACCAGAGGCGGCATGGGGGCGAAGTAGAGAGTCCGTACCAGGGAGGTGCGGGTTCGAGAGCAAACGGTGCAAACCCACCTCGGGGTCGCAGGCAGGACCTTCGAGGTGAACTGCAGGCCTGCCTGAATCGGCGATTCGAGAAGCTCATGCAGGGTCATCCAGAGCGGGCGGCGGCGTTCATCGAACTGCCCCAGCGGGCCGAATGGCACGATCAGAGCCTGTGGTTTATCCGCTCCAAGCGGGATCGGGCGGCGAAGAGTCTGCCCGAGTGGGAACAGCTCCGCGAGGCGGCTGCCGCGGTCAAGGCGCATACCGTCGCCAACCTGGCGACCTACCTCGAGCAGTTCGAGCAGCGGGCCCAGGCGCTGGGGGTGCAGGTCCACTGGGCCCGCGACGCCCACGAGCACAACCAGATTGTGCTGGGCATTCTGCAGCGGCACAACGTGCAGCGGGTGGTCAAAAGCAAATCGATGCTGACCGAAGAGTGCCATCTCAATCCGCACCTTGAGGCCCACGGCATCGAAGTGGTCGACACCGACCTCGGCGAGCGGATTGTGCAGTTGGCACACGAGCCCCCCAGCCACATCGTGCTGCCATGCATTCACAAGAAGAAGGAAGAGATTGGCGAACTGTTCCACGAACACCTGGGGACCGACGAGGGGGCCAGCGACCCGCAGTACCTGACGGAAGCGGCCCGGGGCCACCTGCGGGACCGGTTCGTCCGGGCGCAGGCGGGCATTACGGGAGTCAACTTCGCGATTGCGGAAACCGGCGGCTTTGTGGTCTGCACCAACGAGGGGAACGCCGACCTGGGGGTCGCCCTGCCGCCCGTGCATATCGCCTGCATGGGGATTGAAAAGCTGATTCCGCGGGCCGCCGACCTGGGAGTGTTTCTGCGACTGCTGGCCCGCTCGGCGACCGGGCAGGCCATCACCACGTATTCCTCGCACTTTCATGGGCCCCGCCCGGGCTGTGAGCTGCACGTGGTGCTGGTCGACAATGGTCGCAGCCAGGTGTTGGGGCAGGATGACTTCCGCCGGTCGCTCAACTGCATTCGCTGCGGCGCCTGCATGAACACCTGCCCGGTCTATCGCCGCTCGGGTGGTCACAGCTACAACGCGACCGTCCCGGGACCGATCGGGTCGATTCTCGAGCCAGCCCGCGACCCCGCCAAGCACGCCTCGCTGCCACACGCCTGCACGCTGTGCGGTTCTTGCACCGACGTCTGCCCCGTGAAGATCAACATTCACGAGCAACTGCTGACGTGGCGGCGGGAATTGGTGCTCAAAGACCTGCTCCCCAAATCCAAGCGGTGGGGGATGTGGCTGGGGGCCCTGGTGCTGAAGCGACCGTGGCTGTACGCGATTTCTGGCAAGGCGGCCCGGCTGGCCCTGC
>CAIUHT010000995.1 GCA_903898975.1 uncultured Planctomycetaceae bacterium | reverse complement strand
GTCGCATGGCACAGCGACCGCCCCAGCGCAGCGACATCCACGCAGTATCAGGCGTTTTTCTTGACCCTTCCCGAAGTTGTGTCCTTCATGAGTGAAGCCCCTGGATCCGCGCAAGCTCCGGCTTCGGGGTCGCCCCTCGCCCGGGCACTGCGGTTGCGGTGTCCCCGCTGCGGGCAAGGTGCCCTGTTCCAGGGGCTGCTGCGAATGCACACGCACTGCACTGGGTGCGGGTTGCGGTTCGAACGGGAAGCCGGCTTCTTCCTCGGTTCGATCTATTTGAATTACGGACTGACCGCCGTCTTCAATACGGTGACGTGGGTGGTCCTCCGCTTTGGAATGAATCTCCCGGCTCTCTGGATTCTGCCCGGCCTGCTCCTCTTCAGCCTGATCTTCCCCCTCTTTTTTCACCGCTACGCCCGCGCCCTCTGGCTGAACCTCGACCTCAAATTCAACCCCCCCGAGAATCCCCAACCTCCCAAATCTGCCCCATAACCCTGCTCTCGCTGTCGGCTTTCTGGTTACTCCTCCCCGCTGTCTCTACTCCGCACTCACCCTCCTGCGGCGTTTCGCAACAGCGTCCGCGTCTCTGGTCGCTGCGGATGATCAAACACCTGCTCGGGCGGGCCGCACTCAATCACCTGGCCATCGACCAGCACAGCGACCTGGTTGGCAATCTTGCGGGCAAATTCCAGCGAATGCGTGGCGACCAGCATCGCCAGCCCCTGGCTGGCCAGGTCGCTCATCACCGCCTGCACCTCGCCGGTCATCCGCGGGTCGAGGGCGCTGGTCGGTTCGTCAAACAGCATCACCCGGGGCTGCATCGCCAGGGCCCGCGCAATGGCGACCCGCTGCTGCTGCCCCCCCGACAATTCGTCGGGGTAACTGTCCAGCTTCGCCCCCAGCCCCACCCGCTCGAGCAACACCCGCCCCGCTTCCCGGGCCGCCTCAAGAGCCACCCCGCGGACATGAATGGGGGCCTCTGTGACATTCTCGATCACCGTCAGGTGCGGGAACAGGTGAAACTGCTGAAACACCATGCCGACCGACTGGCGAATCGCGGCGAGCTTCCGCCGCTTGACCCCCTCAGGGTCTTGAGCCGCACATCGCTGATCGCAGACCTCAATCTCTCCCGCCTGGAAGTCTTCCAGCCCCGTAATGCAGCGCAGCAGGGTGCTCTTGCCCGACCCACTCGCCCCCATCAGCACCCCCACGGCAGCCTCGGGCAGTTCCAGGTCGACCCCCTGCAGCACGGCGAGTGCCCCGCGCGATTTCCGCAGGCCCGTAATCCGCAAGACAGGGGACGCGGGCGGGCCAGTCCGGTCGGACGGAAGGAGGGTGGCAGACATGGGGGCGCTGGGCAGGTTGTTGAGACGAATTGTTACGACGCGCCGGAGGGCGACCGTCGCTGGCGACGCTCAAGCGAGCGGGTCAAGAGCGACAGGGGGTAGCTCATCGACAGGTAGAGGGCCGCGGTCAAGGCGGCGGTCTCAAGCAGCATCCCGGTCGATTTCCCCACAATCGAGTACTGCTTCGAAAGCTCTTCGACCGCGATCACCGAGCAGACCGCCGTATCTTTGAACAGCGAGATGAAGTCATTGGTGATCGCGGGAATGACCGTCCGCACCGCCTGGGGCAACAGGATCCGCCGGACCGCCAGCGTGCGGGACATTCCCAGCGACAGGGCCGCCTCAAGCTGCCCCTTGGGCAACGACTGCAAGCCCAGCCGAAACACCTCCGACTCGTAAGCCGAATAGTTGATCGCCAGGGCAGTCACCCCGGCCCAGAATTCGTTGATCCGCACCCCCAACCGGGGCAGTACGAAGTAGATGACGAACAGCTGAAACGCCAGTGGTGTTCCCCGCAGCACCTCGACGTAGACCGTCAGCAGCCGGGGAATGAGCTGCGTCCAACCCGGTTCGCGCCCGCCCCCCAACACGGGGGTCCACCAACTGCGCCCCAACGCGACCAGCAGCCCCCCGGCGACCGCCAGGGGCATCGAAAACGCCGCCAGGGCAATCGTGACCAGCGCCGCCCGCAGCAGGTCGTCGAGGAACGGCACCAACGTCGACCACGACTTCCCCCGCGACATCAGCGCGTCGGGGTCCCAGTCGGTCCAGATCCGCGGCAACTGCGCCTGGTTGTCATTCCAGATGCCATACCGCGCGTAGATCGCCTGCAGCTCACCCGAGGCGTGCAGGGTCCGCAGTGCCGCATTGAGCTGATCGCGCAACTCGCGATCTTCCGCCCGCGTGTAGATGACGTAATACCCCTCGCTGCGGGGCTGGCCCACCACGTGCAGGTCGGGGTACCGCTGCAGATGCTCGACGTAGTGCTGCAGCATGGGGGAATCTTGCACTGTGGCGTCCAGCTGTCCCTCGCCCACCAGGCTCAAGGCCTCGACCGCTCCATCCAGCCGGACGGGGGTCACGCTGTCGGGAAACGTGGTCGAGACGTACTGGTCGGCCGCTGACCCCGCCAGCACTCCCACCCGATGCCGGCCTCCCCGGGAGGGGGGCACAGCCAGCGCGTCCCAGTCGGTGATGGTCGCGTCGGCCCGGCGGGTCGCCAGGCTCAGCTGGTAGATGTAATAGGGGAGGCTGGTGCGATACTCGGCTGCCCGCCGGGGGGTGAATTCGTACCCATTGAGGGCGATCTCGACATCCCCGCGGGACAGGACCATCAGAACCTGGTCCCATTGGCACTGCTGGAACTGCTCGCCCGGGCGTCCCAGCAACCCGGCCAGTCGGCCTGCCAGGTCGACTTCGAACCCGGTCAGCCGGGTGTCATCGTCGGGATGCGCGAAGATGAAAGGCGCCCCCCCTTCCCGATCTCCCCCCCAGACCAGGGGACGGTTCGCCACCACAGGAGTGGTTGCGGGGCCGCACCCCGCGAGTGTCAGCACGCTCAGCAGGGTCAGCCACCCCAGCAGCGATCCCCCAAACAGGCGGGTGGGCGTCAAATCGAGAGGCTCCCGGGAAGTGAATTCGTGCGAACCGTTCTGCGGTCTTGCGACAGCGGGCATTCTAAGTGGCGGTGTCTTTGCCCGCCACGCCCTGCCGGGTAAACTACTACACTGACACGGCCGGGAAACTCGCCTCCGGCCTGGAACCAGGGACGCCCCGCACAATCTTGCGGAGCCCGTTCGTTGACCCGTCAGTTCAGGATTTGCAGTGACCGCCGCCGCCTCTCTCTCCGACCACTACCAAGCGGGCCGTTTCGGAATCTCGTTTGAGATCTTCCCCCCCAAAACCGCCGAGGGGGACGAGGCGCTCTGGCAGGCCGTTGCCAGTCTCGCCACCTACAAGCCCGCGTTCATCTCGTGCACCTACGGTGCCGGTGGCAGCACCCGGCAACGGACGCTTGAAATGTGCGAGCAGATCACCCGGCGGACGGGTGTCGACTCCACCGCCCACTTCACCTGCCTGGGAGGGACGGTCCCCGAACTGCAGGAATGGCTGGGCTGGGCCCGCCAGCACGGGGTGAAGAACATCATGGCGCTGCGGGGCGATCCCCCCGCCGGCCAGACCGATTTCCAGCACACCCCCGGCGGCCTCAAGTACGCCAATGAGCTGGTCGAACTGATCAAGCGGGTCGAGCCCGGGTTCGGCATCGGTGTCGCCGGCTACCCCGAAAAGCACGCCCAGGCCCCCTCGCTGGCGGTCGACATCGACAACCTCAAGCGGAAGGTCGACGCCGGCGCCGACGCGGTCTTCACCCAACTGTTCTACGTGAACGACCACTTCTTCCGGTTCCGGGACCTGTGTGTGCGGGCCGGCATTCGAGTGCCGATCGTCCCCGGGATCATGCCGATCCTGAACTTCGCGCAGATCCAGCGGATCACCTCGATGTGTGGAACCGAGTTGCCGTCCGAACTGTCGGCCCAGATGTCGGGGGCTCAAGACGACAAAGAAGCTCAACTGCAGATCGGCATTCAACACGCGATCGCCCAGTGCCGGGCTCTCAAGGAAGGCGGCGCCCCGGGCATCCACTTCTACGTCTTGAATCGCTCTCAGGCCTGCGAAGAGATCCTGTCGTCGCTCGACATGCAGTTCGCCTGAGTCCCCAGGGCACTCGCACAGCGGGTGGCTTCGGACCAGGGTGCAAGAAGGCCCCCCGGCCATCCGGACCACCGATGCCTAAGGTCCGTCCCGGCGTTGCGTGCTGAAGGGTAGCCGGCGGTCCAATCGCGACGCCCCAGCCGC
>CAIUHT010000994.1 GCA_903898975.1 uncultured Planctomycetaceae bacterium | reverse complement strand
TCGCCTGGAGACAGGTGGCCAAGGGTGTGTGCTGAGCCCGCTCGGGAGTGAAATGTGAGGGGGAGGGTGCGCTCCGGTGATGCTGGGCGGGACGGAGGGGATGGTGGTTTTTTGCGGTGAATGAAATGTCGAGGCCTTGATTGCGCTATGGGGGCGGGTTGGCATCGCGTCCAGGAGTTGCGGAAGGGCTGGCTGCGGGAATGCGAGCTCGGCAGTGAGAGCGCCAGGCGCGCAAGGGATTTTCCGCCGCAGTCATGAGTGAGGAATGCAGCCTGGGAGCGCCTGGAGCGGAAAGGTGGACCGGCGGCACTGATTTGGATTTTCAAACCGGGATTGCGGATGAAAAGATGCGCTTTGACTATTCCCTGGTGGGTTGCCCGAGCGGCTTGGACTCCGAATGATGGACCTGCGGGTCAGGTTCTGGCGGAGGTCGAGGGGTGCCGCGGGGGTGGGTTGCGGATTGGCTGAGCGCGCAGCGAGTCAGCCGGCCGCGAAGTTCAGCGTGTCTGTGGGTAAGAAGGACTGAGGGGGCGAACATGCGATTGACCAATTGGATGACGCGGCTGAAGAACCGGGGGCGGCGTTCGGGCGTATCGCCGAAGCGAGGGCGGCGGGCAGGGAAGAGCCCCGAGATCCTGGCGTCGCGGGTGTTGCTGGCGGCAGCGTTCGCCCCGGCGAAGGTGACAGCGGAGTGGTTTGCCACGCCGGATGGAGGCTCTCCGGTGCAAGAGCCGGTCGGGGCGGCCCAACCGGGGCGGGGTCTGCAGTGGATTGTGGAACTGACTCCCGAGGCGCGGGAGTTGGCACCGAGTGTGAAGTCGGCGGCGGAGCTGCTGGAGAGGCAGGCGGCTGGAGCGCGGGTGGTGCGGGGGCTGGGCCTGCAGGGGTCACTGCTGGTGCAGACCCGGATGGGGGACTTTGAGGAGACGCGGGCGTGGCTGGCGTCGCAGCCGGGGGTGGCGCGGGTGTCGGCCGACGCCGTGGTGTCGGTGGCCGCGGTCCCGAACGACCCCAGCTACGGATCGCTGTATGGGTTGGAGAACGCGGGCGGGTCGGGGATGCTGCTGGATGCCGACATTGACGCGGAGCGGGCCTGGGACGTCACGACGGGAAGTTCGAGCGTCGTGATTGGGGTGATCGACACGGGGATCGACATGAATCACCCCGATCTGGCGGGGAACATGTGGGTCAACCCGTTCGAGACGGCTGGGGATGGCATCGACAACGATGCGAACGGGTTCGTGGACGACATCTACGGGTGGGATTTCGCGAATAACGACAACAATCCGTTTGACGACCACGGACACGGGACGCACTGTGCCGGGACGATTGGCGCGGTGGGCAACAACGGGGTGGGGGTGGTGGGGGTCAACTGGGACGTGAGCCTGATGGCGCTCAAGTTCCTGGCGTCCAATGGCTCGGGAGCGATCAGCAATGGAGCCCTCGCGACCAACTACGCGACGATGATGCGGGAGCGGGGGGTGAATGTGCGGGCGACCAGCAACAGCTGGGGGGGCGGCCCGTTCGATACCGGGATGGAGAGCGCCATCATCGCGGCTCGCGATCAAGGGGTGCTGTTTGTGGCGGCGGCGGGTAACGCGGGTGTCAACACCGATGTGACCGCGAACTACCCGTCGAATTACGCGGTGTCGAATGTGATCTCGGTGGCGGCGACCAATTCGACAGATACGCTCGCGAGCTTTTCCAACTATGGAGTCACCACGGTCGACCTGGGGGCACCCGGCGTCTCGATCCTGAGCACGCTGCCCAACAACACCTACGGCTTCCTGAGTGGGACGTCGATGGCGACACCGCATGTGAGCGGGGTGGTCGCGCTGGCGGCGGCCCAGTTCCCGGATGCGTCGTTTGTCGAGATTCGCAACGCGGTGCTGGCGGGGGGTGACCTGGTCTCCAGCCTGGCGGGCAAGACGGTCACTGGCCGCCGGTTGAACGCCGCGGGGACGCTGGAGTGGCT
>CAIUHT010000993.1 GCA_903898975.1 uncultured Planctomycetaceae bacterium | reverse complement strand
TCGAGTTCGCGATGCTCGACCCGGACGATCCGCCCTCCGTCGACTTCAATCAGCGAACATCCCTTGGCCCCCGGTTCACGAATGTGGCGCCCCTGGATGTTCCCCGGAAAGACCACCCAAGGGTCTTGTGACAGCACTTCCCGCTGGTGGACGTGCCCCAGGGCCCAGTAGTCGTACCCCTTGGACTGCAGGCTGGCGACCGAGCAGGGAGCGTAGCTCTCGTGCCCGGGACGACCGTCGGCACTGGTGTGCAGCAGGCCAATGTTGAGCCAACCGGGCACGGGTGCGGGGTAGCGGCTCGAGAGATCTTCGGTCACCTCTCGTTTCGCAAAGCCCTGCCCGTGCAGGGCGAGCCCCAGCGATTCGAGGCGATACGATTCGGGGTGGTCGCACGCGAGTTCGCGGACATTGTCGGGGAGGCGCAGACTGCGGGTGATCTGGCTGGCGGCGTCGTGATTTCCACGGATGAGCACCACGGGAATACCGGCTTCCCGCAGGCGGGCCATCTGCCGCGAGAAGAACAGCCCGGTCCCGTAGTCCTTCCAATCGCCGTCGTAGACATCACCGGCGATGAGGACGCAGGCGACCGGTTCTGCGAGGGCGAGTTCAACCAGGTTCTGGAGTGCCTGGCGGGTGGCTCCGCGGAGGCGGTCGAGAGGGGCCCCCTCGTAGCGTGCGAGCCCCCGCAGCGGGCTGTCGAGATGCAGGTCAGCGGCATGCAGGATTTTCATCAGTGCCCTCCAGGCCCCGGGGCCAGCAACAACCCCGGTCGAAACCATCCACTTCCGGTCGCGACGAGTTTACCCAACTGAGGTGGGCGACGGGAGCCTGTCGCAATTGGTGCCCAACCGTGCGGAACGGTAAACTTGGAGACATGCGTCCCCCAGCCTGGTGGCGAATCCACCGGGCTGGCCCGACTCCCCTTGCAGGCTGGTGACTTGATGGCCGACCGCGTGTTTCGCAGCGTAGTGTGCGCCTGGCTGACGTGGGCCAGCGTGGGTTGCAGTCGGCCGGCGGAGACCACCGCCACCCCGCCCGCCGGGGCCAAGCAGGGAATTTTTGGCAAGACGACGCAGGACATTGGCGTCTTCGATCCTCAAGCCGCGCAGCGGGTGAGTGACCAGAAGGTGGTGGTCAGCGACCCGATTACCGCCCCACTGACCGCCTACGGCCCGATGGTCGAGCGGGTGTCGATCATCGCGGTCGATCAGGCGATCGCCCTGTTCATGGCGACCGAGGGGCGCTATCCCAAGGACCATGACGAATTCATGGAGAAGGTGATTCGCGCCAACAACATGAAACTCCCCGTGCTGCCCAATGGGGGCCAGTACAAGTACGACGAGCAGGCCCATACCCTGATGGTGGTCTACCCCAACGCCCAGGGGGGGAACGCCCCCGCCAATGGGGCGGCGAACGCGCCAGGGAACCCCGCTGGCAATGGCTCCATTCTGCCCGGCACAACTCCGCCGGCCAGCCCGAATCCGTAGTCGGGTGCGCTGGCACGGAGGGGCGGAAACCCGCGACGCGGCGAGCTGACTCGGGCCGCATTTTCAGCCGGGTGACCCTGAGCGGTTCAATCTCCGCCGGGTGATCTCGTCATCCCTCGAATCGCGATTGGCCTTGCCACGGAGCGCCAGCTTTCGCAGGGGCCCGCCCGGCGAACGCCATGCGAGCGCGACCTAAAACAGTTCGCGAATCTCGTGCACGCCGCTGTCGACCACGGGGACTGGACGCTTCTGCGGACCGGGGAGCAGGTGCTCGAGGTCGATTCCCAGGCTGCGGTAGATGGTCGCCACCACCTCCGCCGTTGTCACCGGTCGATCGACGGGGAAGCCCCCAGTTTCGTCGGTCTGGCCCACCACGCGACCACCGGCGATGCCTCCCCCCGCCAGCCAGACGGTCCACGCCTGCGGCCAGTGATCGCGTCCCCCGGCGGGATTGATCTTCGGTGTCCGGCCAAACTCGGCCAACACCGGGACGATGGTGTTCTGGAGCAGGCCCCGGTCGGCCAGATCTTCGAGCAGTGCCGTGACCCCCTGGTCAAACGCCGGCGCGACCGTTTTCTTCATCCCCTCAATCGAGGTGAAGGGAACCGAGCCATGGATGTCCCAGGTGATCTCGTTGAACACCGTGAGGAAGGTGTTGACCGTCACGAAGCGCCCGCCCCGCTCGATCAGGCGGCGGGCCAGCAACAGCGACTGACCAAACCGGTTTCGCCCATAGCGGTCGCGCAGCGCGTCGGTCTCCTGCTCGAGCGCGAACGCCTCGCGGGCCTGGGACGACGTCATCAGGCGGTAGGCCTGCTCGAAGCTCGAATCCATCAGGCGGGCGGGAGCCGACGACTCGAACTCTTTCACCGACTGGTCGACCAGGTCGCGCAGCCGGCGCCGGCGATCGGTCCGGACCACGGGGAGTTCGCTCGGAGGGAGCAGATCGGGAACGCGGAAATCTTGCGCCGAGGGGTCGGCGTTGAGCACGAACGGATCGTGCTGCTTGCCCAGGAACCCGGCCTCCTGCCCATGGGGCAGGTTGCCCCCGGTGGGGCCCATTTTTTCGGGGAGGACGACATGCGGGGGGAGATCGCCCCGGCGGCCCCGGAGAAAGCCAAGCACGCACCCGAGGTGCGGCGTTTCGAGACCGCCCGAGAACAGCCGGCCGGTCTGCATCATCTGGTGCCCGGTGTCGTGCACGGCGGCCGCCGTGTGATAGACCGAACGGATGAAGGCGATCTTGTCGGCGTGACGGGCCATCCCGGGGAAGAGTTCCGAGAGGGTGATGCCGGGGGCCGAGGTGGCGATGGGCTGAAAGGGGCCGCGAATCTCGGCGGGGGCCTGGGGCTTCATGTCCCAGGTGTCGAGCTG
>CAIUHT010000992.1 GCA_903898975.1 uncultured Planctomycetaceae bacterium | reverse complement strand
GCGGCCGTTGGGTGGCTGTGTCGGACTGGCGGCGCGGCTTGGCGGACCGTCTTGGCGGACCTCGTTGGCGGTGTCCCCTGTGGCGGTGCGGGTTTGAGCCGGGACTGATCTGCCCGCTTCGATGGGAGGATCGGCAGGTTCAGGTCGAGGTGCTTCGGTTGCCGGCGGTTGGCGCTCTCTGGTTGGTGCCCTTTGCTTGGCGGTCTCTGTCTGGTGGACCGGCTTGGCGGACCTCCTTGGCGGTGTCTCCTGCGGCGGTGCGGGTTCGATACGGGACTGACCAGCCCGCTTTGATGCGAGGACTGGCAGGTTCAGGTCGGTTTGCTTGGGTCCCCGGCGGTTGGCGCTCTTTGCTTGGCGCTCTTTGGTTGGCGGTCTCTGACTGGCGTCCCTGGCTGGCGGTGTGACTTGGCGGTGTGAGTTGGCGGTGTGAGTTGGCGGTGTGAGTTGGCGGTGTGAGTTGGCGGACCTGTTTGGCGGACCTCGTTGGCGGTGTCCCCAGTGGCAGTGCTGGCTCGCCACGGGACTGATCAACACGCTTTGATGCCAGGATCGGTAGGCTTCGATCGGGGTGCTTCGGTCGCCGGCGGTTGCCGCTCTTTGCTTCGCGCTCTCTGGCGGCCCGACTTGGCGGAGTCCGCTGGCGGAGCGACTTGGCGGACCTCGTTGGCGGTGTGATCTGGCGGTGCCGTTGACGGGGTGGCCGGGCTGGTTCGGGTGGGGTTCGTTGGCGGCGATTCTTGGCTGGGCGTCTGGGTGGTCTCCTTTGAATGCGTTTCGTCCGGCGGCGCTCAGCGGACGGGCGGGACAAGTTCCACCCTACTTTCGTCGTGCCGTTGGCGGGGTGGCCGGGCTGGTTCGGGTGGGGTTTGGCTGACTCTGGTTGGCGGACTCTGGCTGGCGGGGCGGGGTGACGGGTGGGGGGGTGGGGTCTACACTTCCTTCAGGCATTCGCTGGTTCCTCTTCCGATACATCGGGCGGCTTGAATGGGACGTTTGGTTGTTCTCTGCGCGGTTTGGCTGGGGCTGGCTGGGCTGCCGTTGGTGGGGCGGGGCCTGGTTGGGCTGGAGCTGGGGGGGTTGGCTGGGGGGCGGTTGCTGGCCGCTGAGCCGACGCGGGAGACGGTTCGGCAGGAGGCGGCTGAGCGGGGTTGGAAGTGGCTGACGACCAAGCCCTATTTGCCTCCCGACTTCACAGCCGAGCAGTTCGCCGCGTTGTACACCGTCTGGCCCGAGCCACTGCGGCAACGGGCCGAGCAGGCGACTGCGGCGGAGCGGCGGAAGCTCGCGTTCGATCGGTATGGGTTGATTGAACGACCGGAAAGTGAAGGGGTGGGTCCCCCGCTGGGGTATGTGGACAATGGTGCCGGGGGGTGGAGCATGAACTGCCTGGCCTGCCACCAGGGGGCGGTCGAGGGGGTGGCGATTCCGGGGGTGCCGAATTCGCTGTTCCTGCTGGAAACGCTGACCGACGATGTCCGCAAGCTGAAGTTGTCTCGCAAGGAGCCGTTGGGGCGGATGGAGCTGGGGGGGATGCGGATGTCGCTGGGCGAAACCCGCGGCACGACCAACGCGGTGATGTTCGGCGTGGTGCTGGGGGCGTTGCGGGATCGGGATTTGAACCTGAGGCTGACGCTGCAGCGGCCCCGGCAGATTGACCATGACATGGAACCCCCGCCGTTCTGGAACACGGGGCGGAAGACGCACATCTACTGCGACGGGTTTGTAGAGAAGGGTCCGCGACCGTTGCTGCAGTTCGTGATGGTGCCTGAGAACTCGGGAGAGACGATTCGCAGCTGGGAGGGGGAGTACACCGACATCCTGGCGTGGATTGAGTCGCTCTCGGCACCGAATTATCCGGGGGCGATTGACGAGGCGTTGGCGGCGACGGGGCGGGAGGCGTTCGAGACGCACTGTGCCCGGTGCCATGGGACGTATGGTCCGGAGGGGCGGTACCCGGAGAAGCTGGTGCCGCTGGAGGATGTGCGGACCGACCCAGTCCGGCTGGAGAGCCTGAGCGTGGCGCATCGAGCGGAGATGCAGCAGAGCTGGTACGGGGATTACGGCCAGCGGGACTACAAGACCGACCCGGGGGGGTATGTGGCGCCGCCGTTGCACGGGGTGTGGGCCTCGGCGCCGTACCTGCACAACGGGTCGGTCCCGACGCTGTGGCATGTGCTGCATCCGAGCGAGCGACCGGCGGTGTGGCGGCGGGAGCTGCACACCTACGACCACGAGCGGGTGGGGCTGCGGGTGGAGGAAGGGAAACGGGTGCCGCCAAATGTGAGCGAGGAGGAGCGCCGGGAGTACTTTGATACGTCGCGGCGCGGGAAGAGCGCGGTGGGGCACCGGTACCCGAACGACCTGAACGCCGAGGAGAAGCGGGCGGTGCTGGAGTACCTCAAGACGCTGTAGCCGGGTGCT
>CAIUHT010000991.1 GCA_903898975.1 uncultured Planctomycetaceae bacterium | reverse complement strand
CCCCTCCTGGCTTCGCAACGCGCCCGGTTCCGGATCGGAAGGATTTGTCACCGTAAATCGCCCGTAGCGAAATTTCCAATGCCGGTGATCGCCCCTTGCGGCTGCTTCCAGTTTGGGAGAAAAGCAAAGCAGGTTAAAGCTCGTACTCGCCCTGTCGCTGCCGGCTTGTTGTTCTTCCTGGAAATTGAAGGCCAAGCCGGTCGCGTTAAAGTCACCGCTGAGACTCAAATCGACGCGAAGTGTGAACGGCTTTGAATGATGCGCGATGGTCCAGATCTTGCGGCTTGCCAGGAAGGTATTGCTGTAGGTCCACCCTTGGCCATTGGGGTCAAGCTGGGGAGGGTAGACAATTCCATCCGTTGTACCCCGAATCGAATGAACTTCCTGGGCCAGTCCCTGCTCATCGCGAACTGGTTTGTTCTCGGCTCCCCCCAGGATGCTCAACGCCCCGAGTGTGGTTCCGCCCACAGCGACCACCAGCGCGGTCAAACCGGCGATTCTCCGCCATGTCGAGGGAGCGGGCGGCGCCTTCCGGGTGACACCTGTGTCCAGCAGCGACGCTGGCGTGGGAGGTGGAGCCGAGAGCTCCCGGCGTATTTCCTCGATCACCGCCGTGGCATTCAGTGGCCGATCTTCCCTGTTGTGGGCCAGCATCCGCAGGCAGAGCGCGTCGAGCCACTCGGGAAGTCCCGGGTGCAACTCGCCCGGCGCCTGCGGTGTCAGCTTATGAGCTTCAAACTGCTCCCACGCTTTCTCATTTTCGGGCTTGGGATGCTTCCCCGTCAGCAGGTAATACAGCACACCGCCCACCAAGTAGATCCCCGTCTGCGCCGTGAATTGCGTGTCCCAGCCAAGCAGCAACTCGGGAGGTGCGTAACCTTTCGACGTCGCCGGATACGGATCCAAAAACCTGGCGCACATCTGCTCCCACGACTGGGCCGACCCCAGGTCAATCACCCACGCCCGGTCCTCCGGGTCAAGAATCACGTTGTTGGGTTTGATGTCGTAGTGGTAGTAGCTCAGGCTGGTCAACCGCTCCACCGTTTCCAGCAGTGACAGCACGATCTCCGTACACCGCCGCCAATGCCAGTTCCCTGGCTGCATCCGCGCGGATCTCAGATCCCGCCCCTCGATACACTCCATCACCAGGTAGCGGCGTCCGTGATGCTCCCCCTTCCCAACATACTTCGGGACCCGCAGGTTTTTCCCCGTCAGCTTTCTTAAAACCCGCGCTTCCCCCGCCAGGCTCTCGGCACGGGCCTCGAGCGAGGCGGTGGGATGGGGTTGCTTGTCCGCATTGACCACGTTCATCGCCTTGATCGCCACCAGGCCACCGTCAATCCCCTCGGCCTTCCAGACCTCTCCGTAGGTCCCTCTGCCCAAAATCTCCACCAGCCGATAGCAATCCACCCAATTGCCACTCTCCCACTGCTGCAAGGCCCCCGGGGCCGGGCCACCTTCCGTATCGCGCTCACTCGCGTTGACCCGGTCCGACTCCCTCTCGGCGAAGATCTTACGCAGCTGTTTCTCGTACTGGGGCAAGGCGCGGAGGTAATCGGCCAGTGGCCGCCCCGGTACACCCCTCTTGCGGGCCACCTCCATCTCAATTTGCATTAACGCCGGCAGCAGCATCCGCTTTTGGCTTTCCAGCAGCTGCCTCTCCTCTTCGCTCGCGTGGTGCTCAAGCGACTCATCCAGCTCCGCGAACAGCTCCTCGAGTTGCCAGTTCGCCAGGTAATGCAGCCCGTCCCGATGCTTGCCGCACCAGAGACTCTGGAAGTCATACGGCAGTGTCGGGTCCATTCAGTCACCAGCCCCTGCGTCATACGGATTTTGCATCTTCAGCCTCGAACTCAACCCCTTGGACTGCCAGCCCTCCGTGGACTGCCAGCCGTCTCAAAACAAATTCAACGTTTAGACTAACCGCCCCAGGCGCGGTTGCCAACAAAAATCTGCACAGAAATGACAGCGAACCCGCTGGCCCCACTTGGGGCATGGGAATCTGGACAGCAGTCAACCAAAGATCGCTGTCACGGGGACCCCGGTCGAGGCCCGCACCGGTCGCCCCAAGGGGTCCAGCAACGCCTCTTCCCCCGCCACCCCAAACGCGTGCAGCAGTGTCGCCGCGTAATCCTCGGGCGTCACCGGGTTCTCCTTCACATACGCCCCCTGGGCGTCGCTCGCTCCATACACCACACCCCCACGCACCCCGCCACCCGCCAGCAGGTTCGTATAGCAGTGTGCCCAGTG
>CAIUHT010000990.1 GCA_903898975.1 uncultured Planctomycetaceae bacterium | reverse complement strand
GCTGCGGCCCGCCCACCACGCCGTCTCAGCCCTGCGCTCAGGGCTGCGCTGCGTGACTGTTACTGCTGCTACTGCTCGGAAGTGCGGACGACACGAAAGCCGAGGGAGAGGTTCCGACGGCCCGGCCCGACGAAGTTGCGAAACGCCGTGCGGCAGAGGACGGCGAGGGCGCTCCACGAGCCGCCCCGGATCACCCGGTGCGAGGCCTGCGTGGTCTGTTCCGCATCAACCCCGCCCGGCAGTTTGGCGTCGTACCAGTCCCGACACCACTCCCACACGTTCCCGTGGACATCGTGCAGGCCGCACGCGTTCGCCTTCTGTAGCCCGACTTCGTGCGCGTACTTTTCGTTTACACCAGACGCGTTGCCGCCAAACCAGGCGTAGTCGCTCAACCGCGTTGCGTCGCCATCGAAACCATATGCCGTCTGTGTTCCTGCCCGGCAGGCGTATTCCCACTGCGCTTCCGTCGGCAGCGTGTAGCGCCAGCCGGCTGGCAGCCGGCCCGCTTGACGCTCCTGTGTTGTCAGCTTCGCCACAAACTCCGTGGCGTCTTCCCAACTCACATACGTCGCCGCGTATCGCGCGCCTTGCTTTACGTAATACTGCCTCTTCCACGGCGTCGTCCCCATCACGCGTTCCCACTCCCCCTGCGTGACCTCGTACTTGCCGATCCAAAAGCCTTTGGTCAGCCGGACTTGGACCTGGTCTTCGCCCACTTGGCGGCCCTCTTCCGACTCTGGGCTGCCCATCGTGAACTGCCCTGGCGGGCACCAGACGAACTTCATCTTCAGCCCGTTGTCGTCCCGCTCTTCTCCCGCTTTGGTACCGACGGTTTTGGGTGGTTGCGCAGTCGCCTCCAGCGATTCCGGAGCACGCTCGGCGCCATTCACGGAATCAACCAAACAGGCCAGAATCAGCAACTATTCGCTTCGCGTGTGCATTCAAGAACTCCTGAGGAGAGCATTCGCCCGGAAGCCAGAAAACACTTGGACTCAATTGAGGGAAACTCCCGGAGAGGTTTTAGTCTGAGAATTGACTTTCAACAGTCGTACTGTGGATTCGTGCGAACCATTCCCAGCAACTTTTCCGGGTTTTGACTCGACTTGGACGCCAGGTGTCCTGAAGGCTCCCCAAAGCGAATCGCACGATTTCCAAGCCAGAACGATTGGCCACCTTGCTTGTTCGACTTGAGGCGACCTTTGACGCTCCGTTCAAGATGGGCGCAGTTCCACGCCGTTCACCCCACTCCGCACGGCTGATACACTGCCACGGATGGTCGGTGGCGAGTCCCGTCACCGAGGTTGTGAAACTCCGTCGTGGCTTCTGTTCCCGAACAATCCACTTGCCATGTCATTCCAGCGCGGTCGGCCAAGTTTCGTCACGATCGCGGCCCAGAGCCTGCGAACCCCCTGGGTCCCTCTGCTGGCTGTGCTCATCGTCCTGGCCACGCTGACCCCCGCCCGGGCGGCGCAGCGACTGGTCCTTGTCGCTGGAGGGGGTGAGCATGAGACCGGTGTGCCGGCGACGCAGGCCCGGCTCAAAGATCCGTTCGGTGTCGCATTCGGACCTCGGGGAGACCTGTTCCTGGTCGAACTGGCCGGCGGTCGAATTCTGCAGATCGATACGGCGGGAGTTTTTCGCGTCGTGGGCGGGACAGGAGAGAAAGCCGACTCGGGTGATGGGGGCCCTGCTCGCGAGGCGGCGTTCCATTCGATGCACGCGCTGGCCATCGATCCCCAGGGGCGGGTCTACCTCGCCGATACGCTGAACCACCGCGTCCGCCTGTATGAACCCGCCACGGGGCGGGTCGGGCCGTTCGCCGGGACCGGTCAGCCCGGCTACGCGGGAGACAATGGCCCGGCCCTGATGGCACAGTTCAAAGGGGTCTACTGCGTGGCACTCTCTCCCGATTCCGGCACGCTGCTGGTGACGGACCTCGAGAACCGGCGGGTGCGTGCGGTCGACGTGGCCAGCGGTCGGCTGCGGTTGATTGCCGGGAATGGTGCGCGGGGAGTCCCCAACGATGGGGCCCGCGCCACCGAGAGCCCGCTGGTCGATCCCCGGGCGGCGATCGCTGACCGGGAAGGGCGGGTGTATGTTCTTGAGCGGAGCGGGCACGCCCTGCGGGTGGTCGACCGGGACGGACTGATCCGCACGGTCGTCGGGGTGGGTGAAGCGGGTCTCGCAGGCGATGGGGGCCCCGCCCGCGCGGCCCGGTTGAAAGGACCGAAACACCTCTGTCTCGACAGGCAGGGGAACGTGCTGATCGCCGACACCGACAACCATGTGATTCGTCGGTTCGATCCGATCCGCGGAACCATCGAGCGCGTGGCGGGAACGGGCGAGGCAGGGGCTGGCCCGCCGGGTCAGGCTCCTCTCGAGACGGCACTCCGCTTTCCCCACGGCGTCGCCGTCGATGCCAAGGGGACGCTGTACATCGTCGACACGGGCAACCACCGCCTGTTGCGCCTGGAGGAGTCGCCCACACCATGAGTCTCTCGGGGCAGGGTTTAAGCCCGGGCACCGCCTTTGGACAGGCCCGCGTCATCGACACGCGGGCCCTGCTGGCCGCCGCGGTGGCGGTCGAGCCCACCGGCCCGGCCGAGGTCGAGATCGAAAGGCTGCGGGCCGCGGTGGCCCGGGCGACCGTCGAACTGGACCGAGTGCAGCGGCATTTGGCCGAGCGAATCGACGCGGGCCAGGCGGCGATCTTCCACTCGCACATCGCGCTGCTCCGCGACCCGCAGTTTATTGCCCCCATGGAGCAGGCGTTGCGGACGTCGCCCCTCTCGGCCGAGGCGGCGGTCGCGCGGGTCGTCAGCGATCTGCACAACCAGTTCCTGTCGCAGCCGATTCCGCTGCTGCAAGACAAGGCCGCCGACGTTCTCGACATTGGCCGCCGGCTGGTGCATGGCCTCCGCTCTTCGCTCCGCGAGGGAGAGGTGGTGCCCGACGCAGGCCGAATTATCGTCGCCCACTCCCTCACTCCCTCGCAGCTGGTCCGGTTCGCCCGGCAGGGCATTGCCGGGGTGGTGGTCGAGGCGTGCGGTCCCCGTTCGCACACCGCCATCCTGGCCCGCAGCCTGGGCATTCCCCTCGTGGCGGGGCTGCCCGACATCTCGGGCACCATCGCCGAGGGGACCCCCGTGCTGGTCGACGCCGACACCGGCCGCGTGACCATCGATCCCGCGATCGACGAGCTGCGAGACTGGCACGGAGAGAGTTCCCCCAACCGCCGGTCTGTGGAGCCCGATTTCATCCCCCAGCCCGCCGTCACGCCTGACGGTGTGACCTGCCAGGTGCTGCTGAACCTGAGCGATCCCGTGGAGGCCCCCACGGTGTCGCTGCTGGGGGCCGACGGTGTCGGACTGTTCCGCACCGAGTTTTACTACATGGGGTGCGCGAACTGGCCGACCGCTGAAGAGAGCTACCAGGTCTATCGGCAGGTCGCCTCCGAACTGGGCGACCTGCCACTGCACATCCGGCTGGTTGACTTCGGGGCCGACAAATTCCCTCCCTACGCCGAGTTCCCCTTCAGCCGGAACCCCAGCCTGGGGCTCCGCGGCATTCGGCTGTTGCTGGCCCGTGAAGACATCTTGCGGCCGCAGGTGCAGGCGCTGGCCCGCCTGGGGCGGGAGCGGGAACTGACCGTGCTGATCCCGATGCTCGATTCACTCGACACACTGCACGAGACCACCCGTCGACTCTGTCAAATCTGCGGATGCAGTGAGCGGTCCCAGCTTCCCTTTCGGCTGGGGGCGATGATTGAAGTCCCGCTGGCCGCGCTGCAGATCCGGCAGATCCTGCCGCATGTCGACGCGGTCTCGATCGGCCTGAATGACCTGACGCAGTACCTGCTGGCCGCCGATCGCGATGACACCTTTGTGGAACGCTACCACGATGCGATGCAGCCCGCGGTGTTGCGGCTGGTGGCCGAGGTAATCACCGCGGCGCGTGAGGCCTTTTGCCCGGTGACGGTGTGCGGGGAGTTGGCGGGCGATCCGAAGCTGACCGGGCTGTTGCTGGCGTTGGGGCTGCGGAGCTTCAGCGTGTCGCGGGCCAGTTACAAAGCGGTGCTCGACGCGATCTGCCACCTTTCGATCCGGGGAGTCCGCGAGTTCGCCGACCGCCTCCCCGAGCTGGCCACCGCGGGGGAAGTGCGGGAATGGGTGCAGCGGAACCTGCTCCCCCCCGCGCCCTGACGCCCCCGCCAGCCCGGCAGCCAGGCAGGCAACCCGCCAACCAGGCACCGCTTCGGCCAGCCAGCGGCTGAGTGGCGACACTCCCGGGGAGGACCGCGAACTGCTTTCGGTCGTGGGACACCTCGAAGATCGCCCCTGCCGTTACGGTGCCGAGTGAGCGGCCTGCGGGGAGGTTGCGGGTGGCAAGGTTGGGTCGGACAGCGTGCTGAGAGAGGAAGCGAGCAAGCCCAATCCAAAAGCCACTGTGGCAAGGTCGTCGATCGGGAGACGAGTGGGCCGTGCTGTGGACGGCTGGTCGAGTTTGGGTCTCGGACGAATCGAGTCGATAACAGGACGGGCACCTGCTCAAATAGAGAGAGGGCCATAATCGAATGCGTGGCCCTGGCCCGCGGCGATCCACTGCCAGTCGGCCGTTCCGCCTGGCTTTCGCACGGCGTCGGTCCACCGCGGTTCGTCGGCATCCACAGTCCCACGTTCCCAGGCGACTCTGTCGGTCAATCATGCCCAGCGACACACCAGAACCCGAGCCGTCCGAACTGCGCATGCAGTGTATGGAGGTGTGGGGGGGGAACGAGTCGGCGACCCGCGAGGTGGCGCTGACCGGGCTCGATGCGTGGGTCTACTGCCAGCCGCACCTGAACTCGCGGACGGGGGGCGACGTGTACTACCTGTCGTCGTGCGCGTCGGGGCGGATCAGTCGCCTGCTGATCGCCGATGTCGCCGGTCACGGGGACGACGCCGGAAAAACCGCGCGGGCCCTGCGTGAGCTGATGCGGCGGAACATCAACTACATCAACCAGACGCGGCTGGTGGAGGCGATCAACGGGCAGTTCGCCCAGGGAGTCAGCGGGGGGCGGTTCGCGACTGCCCTCATCAGCACCTATTTCTGCCCCACGCAGTCCCTGTTTCTCTCAACCGCCGGGCATCCCTGGCCGGTGCATTTCGACTCCGCGACCGGCATCTGGAAGGAGCTGCCCGATTCCCCCGCCGGTCGACGTGACGGCCCGCTGCAGGATCTCCCCTTTGGCGTGATCGACCAGGTCAGCTATCGGCAGGTGCAGTTAAAAATTGTGCCCAACGACCTGGTGCTCTGCTTTTCGGATGGGCTGATTGAGTTTCCCTGCACAAACCGCTCGTCCAACGGTCAACTGGGAACCGAGGGGCTGCTGGAAGTGCTGAACTCACTGGGGCCGCTCGCCCCAGGCCAGATCATTCCCGAACTGCTGCAGCGAGTGACTGGCAATCTCTCCACCGCGAGCCAATCTGATGACCTGACCCTGGTGCTGTTGCGCCCGAACGGTGCCCCTGTGCCCCTCGAAAACTCTCTCGGGGCTCCTTGGCGCCTGCTGCGAGAACTGTTCCGCAAACCAGCCGATTGAACCAACTCGCGCTCGGGCCCGCGCCGGCGCGATGGTTGGCCCGGCGGGTTGGCCCGGTGGTCGCGCGAGTGGTTGAGGCAGTCATCCGACATCGTCGTGGGCGCGCTCG
>CAIUHT010000989.1 GCA_903898975.1 uncultured Planctomycetaceae bacterium | reverse complement strand
CCAGGTCGGTGAGATCGACAATCGCCCCCCGGCCAATGTTCACCAGGTACGCGGTCCGCCGCATGGTTTGAAACTGCACCCGCCGAAACAGCCGCTCGGTCGCCGGGGTGTGCGGCGCGGCGATCACCACGCAGTCACTGTTGGCGAGCAGGCGGGGGAGTTCCTCCGTCGGCCAGACCGTGGGGACCACGCCGGGAATCTCCCGGACTCGCGGGTCGACTCCCACAACCTGCATGCCGAAGGGGGCGGCCCGTCGGGCAATCTCGGCACCAATCGCGCCGCACCCCACCACTCCCAGCGTCTGTCCCGAGAGATGCCGGTGGGCGCGGTCGAGTGGTGATTCGATGCCCGGCCCCGAGATGAAGTCGGTGCGTGCTTCCTCGCCCCCCACCGGTTGCCAGAGCCGGAGCGATTGCTGCCGAATGTAACGGTGCAGGTTCCGCGTGAAGCAGAGCAGCACTCCCAGCACATGCTCGGCAATCACATCGGAGAACAGTCCGCGCATGTTGCTGAGTGTGCAGGGATGGGCGATCAGTTCGGGGAAGAGATAGTGTTCGAGACTGGCGGTGGGGGCCTGCACCCATTCGAGCCGACGCGCGGCGGCCAGCAGTTCAGGCGTCAGCTTGCCATAGAAGGCGCGGGCCGAAGGGATCGCCGCGAGTGCCTCGGCAGTGCTCTCGGCGTTGACGATGGCGAGCGCGGGGACAGCGGCATCGCGCACGGCGGAGAGGCGAACGGGATCAAGGGGGGGATGAATGACCAGCGTCATGAGGGGTGCCGCGAGGGAGGAAGATGCGTGTTGGCAGGAGTGTCAAGTCTGGTCGGAATGCGGGTGGAAGAAAAGTTGAGCCAAGTCAATTTTCGCGCTTGCCTCGCGGACCAAGTCGGGGCAGAATGCCCGCTGTGCCAAGACTCCCTTCCGAGACGCGCTCGCGTGGGCACGGAGTTCCTCTCTACCGCCCCTTTCCTGTATTCGAGAGTGATTCGCATGCCGCAGATCTGGCGACAGGCTGGAGAGGCCGTTCGACTGGGTGACGACGTCGTGGTCGAAGTGCTCAGCGTGGGAGTCACCCATGTCCGCCTCGGAGTGACCACCCGCGGTGCTCAGCCCGAGTACCGCGAGGTTGAGCTGAAGCTGTCGGCACAGGCGTCGGCGACCAGTACTGAGTCGCTGGAGAGCACGCTCGTGGGCCTGGGATCAAGCTGTCGCATTGCCCAGATAGGCTCCGGACTGTCGGACTGAATCCGTCGCGCCGGTCGTGACAGCCGAGGAGATCAGGGTGTCTAGAAAGCGTTGACGCCCAGTACGTTCACGAGCGCGATGCTCGACACGCTGCATCGGCCAGTTTCAGGCCCACAGCCCGAGAGGGATCGTCTGACATCCGGCCCGCGAGCCCATGGTGGCCGCGGGGGTTCGATGGCGCGGGTTACGAGTGAGTGTGCGCGGCGTCGGGATGGGTGCCCGCCCGCACGGCAGTCGACCAGCTGGTCACCGCTGCTTCCACAGTCTGCCGAAGATTCGCGAACTGCTGCACGAACTTGGGGGGCTGGCCCGGCGTGAGACCCACCAGGTCGGGGGTCACCAGCACCTGCCCGTCGCAGTGCGGGCCTGCTCCGATGCCAATGGTGGGAACGGGCAGTTCGGCGGTGATGCGGGCGGCGACCGGGCCGGGAATGCACTCCAGCACAATTCCAAACGCCCCCGCCTCGGCGGCCACGCGGGCCTCGGCCAACAGTCGCTCTTCATCGCGCTGCACCCGGTAGCCTCCCAGCTTCAGCACGCTTTGCGGTCTGAGCCCCACATGCGCCATGACGGGAATGTCGGCCTCGGCGAGCGCCCGAATGGTCGCCGCCTGGTTCACCCCGCTCTCCAGTTTCACCGCACTCGCCCCGGTTTCCTTCAGCACCCGCCCGGCGTTCCGCAGCGTGTCTTCGATGCTGACCTGGAACGACAGGAACGGCAGATCGACAATCACCAGGGCCCGCTTCACCGCGCGGACCACCATCTCGCCGTGGTAGATCATCTGGTCGAGGGTCACCGGCAACGTGGTGCTGCGGCCCTGCACCACCATCCCCAGGCTGTCCCCCACCAGGATCGCATCGACGCCCGCTTCATCGAGCAGCCCGGCCCAGAGATGGTCGTAGGCGGTGAGAACTGTCAGCCGTCGGCCCTCCCGCTTCGCTCCAACGAACCGGGGAATGGTCATCGGTTTGCGGTCGGCGGAGGGGGCGGCAGGCTCGCTGGGGTGGCTCGACATGGCAGGGCGGCAAGGCGAAGAAGTGACGCGGAGCAAAGAAGGGACCGGGGGCGTAAGCAGTGGCCACGCTCCAGCCCGCGACGCGAGTGAAACCGGGCCAGGATTCTCGGGCCAGGTTTCTTTGACAGATTTCTCGGACAGGTCCCCCAGCAGCCCAGACCGGGCCCGCAGGATTCCCACGCAGGAGTGGTCCGGAATCATACGCTGTGACCGGTTCCCCCGCCTTGGTTCGCAATGCGAATCTGGCGAATCCGCGGTCCCGCGTGGGGGGGAGGGAGCCGGAAGCCCATGACGCTGGGGTG
>CAIUHT010000988.1 GCA_903898975.1 uncultured Planctomycetaceae bacterium | reverse complement strand
GACCACGCTGGAGTCAACCCGGTAACCGAGGTCCCGCAGGGACCTCAGGGCGGCCAGTCCGATGCCATACCGACCGGCACGGAAGGAGGTTGGTGAGCGACCAAACCGCGCACGGATCTGCTCGGTCAGCGTCTGGAGTTTGGCTTGCTGTAGCGGCTCGGGCAGATTGCAGAGGAAGGAGTTGCGACCGTTGGGGACTTCTTCAAACGGGGCGGTGCACCATGGGTGCAGGTGTCCACCAATTTCCGCCCGCCCTTCCGCACTGTAAGTCGCCAGCAACCCCGAGCCGTAGTCGTCCTCAACCACGGGGGTATCAACGAGGTAAGTCGGTCGCACGCCAAATTCGTCACACAGTTCCTGCAGTCGAGGCAGCCCCCGCAGATTCTTGACGGTGTTACCCGTGGGGCGGTAGGTCCCTCCCCACAGTCCTTCCTCTTCGGTGTCGATTGTGACGAGCAGGGCCGGATTTGTGCGATGCAGGACCATGAGGGGCATTCCACCGGCGGAGGAGATGTGGGGCGCTATGTCCTTCGAGCAGCCTGAGACCCAGGTTGGCTCAGGTCGCCGAGTGCTGTGGTCGCGATTGGTCCGAATTGCTTTTGGGCCCAAAAGAATCCGGCCCAGCAGAATCACGCCCAGCAGAATCCAGCCCAGTGCTCCCAGGGGGCGTGGAGACGGTCATTGCTCGCTGGGCCGTCCAGGGACGGTCCCACCTGGGTCTGGACAGGACGGCTTAGGGGCGGCCCAGATCTCTCCGCAGATCGATGACCGGGAGACCGCTCAGCAGTTGGGGGTCGAGGCGATCGGCGACATCGGTGCCCAGCAGCAGCAGTTCGCTGTGACTGCGAAGCTGGACCGGGTCGGCACACAACAGCCGGGCGAGGTGCGGGAGGTGCCGATCGACGTAGGCCAGGTTCCGCCCATGCAGGCGGGTCAGTTCAATTCCGGGATCGTGAATCTGCAGTTCGTATCCCTTGCCCAGCAGGATCTCGGCCAGCATGACCAGCGGGCTTTCACGGAGGTCGTCGGTATCGGCCTTGAAGCTGAGGCCGACCAGTCCCACCCGGCGGCGACCGCTCTGTTCGACCAGTTTGACTGCGCGTCGGAGGTGCGTCTCGTTGGAGCTCAGGACACCCGGCAGGAGGGAGATCTGCAGCGACTGCTCCTCGGCATGGCGGATCAGGGCCCGCAGGTCTTTGGGCAGGCACGACCCGCCGAAGGCGAAGCCCGGCCGCATGTAGGCTGCCGAGATGTTGAGCTTGGTGTCCCGGCAAACAAGTCGCATGACTTCGTGTCCGTCAGCCCCGAGCGATTTGGCCAGCACGCCAATTTCATTGGCGAAGGCGACCTTGGTGGCGTGAAACGCGTTGCAGACGTACTTGATCATGGCGGCCGAGCGGGTTCCGACGACCAGTCGCTCGGCGGGGATCTTGGAATACAAGTCGAAGACTCGTTCAGCGATGGGCGGGTCAGTGGTCCCGACGAGGATGTAGGGGGGCTCGTCATAGTCCCGAATGGCGGTGCTTTCCCGCAGGAATTCGGGATTGTTGCAGACCGACACCCGGACCCGGGCCGTTGCCGGGAGGGCACCCCGCAGGGCGGGTTCGAGGCGATCTTCCAGGATTCCGGGGAGGAGGGTCGAGCGGACGACGACGGTGTAGTCTCCGGTGCGGTCGGCGAGTGCGGCGCCGATCTGCTGCATCACCTGTTCGACGGCCACGGTGTTGACGTTGCCGGTCTCGGTCGAGGGAGTCCCGACGGCGACGAGAGCGATGTCGGTCTGGGCGAGGGCCTCGGGCATCGAGGTGGTGGCCTTGAGGGCTCCCGAGCGGGTGACCTTCTGCAGCAGTTCTTCGAGACCCGGTTCGGAGACCGGGGGGTCGCCCGCGTTGACCCGTGCGACCTTGGCGGAATCGACGTCAACCCCGATGACAGTATGACCGTCCCGGGCGAGGCAGGCCGCCGTCACGCAGCCGACGTACCCCAAGCCAAACACCGCAACGCGAGCCATCGTGGGCTGTCCTTCACTGCAAACGCGAGATCAACTTGGGGCCCAGCCAGCGGGCGACCCCGAGGGGCAGCCGCTGCCAGAGACGGATCGCCAGTCCGAACGATTCGCCTGGCGGGGCGGACGAAGTCAGCGGGTGTCCCGACTGATCCAGTCCGTACCAGTACAGTGGAACTTCCACGCTGCCCCATTGCTTCTTGAACTGATGCGGGCCACTGTTGCGGGTACTACGGCCAAAGTAAAACAGGTTGTGGCCGGTCCGGCAAGCGTGTTGCAGAATATGCCAATATAAACCGTGATTCACACACAAACGATTGAATTCGTGCAAGCTGGAGGCCCAGGGAATGTCCAGTCGGTCTCCATTGCGAAGAGTGAGGGCGACTCCGACCGCCTGCTCCGCCACCCGGGCCACATGCACTTCGGCCGCTTCCCCAAATGACTCAAGCACGCGCGCAAAAAACGCGAGCGAATGGGGGGGACTACCGAGATCGCGCATGTTCTGCGAATACACTGCATGGAAACGGGCCAACCCTCCCTCGGGGTTGGTTTCGACCACGATTCCCGATTTTTCGGCCTTCCGCACCTGGTTCCGCACCTTGGGGTCAAACCGCTTCCAGAGCGATTCCGGATCGGCCGCCAGTTCCAGCTGCATCGCCAACTTGTCGTCGCGCTCGACAGGCCAGTCGAACAGCGGGGACTCCTGCCTCAGATCCAGCCGGGTGGTGCCCGCCTGCCGCATCTCTCCCAAGGCGGCCTGCACAAGAGCCTGGGCGATCTCGGAACTGTCGGCGGTCAGTCCGGCGGCATCGACCCAGGGGAGCGAAACGGTCCGTCGGCCAAACAACAGGCTCCGCTGGTGCACCAGCGGGAGCAGACCCACGACCATGCCCCGGCGGCGGGCAACCAGTGCCCGCCAGGGCAGGCCATAGGTCGAGTACGGTCCCGCCCAGCGTCCCGAACTCCACGCGGGATGGGGCGACCGGGAGTTGTTGTACTGTTCCAAATCGGTGCCGGGGGCTTCCAGCGCCACGCTCAGATCGTCCCCCCGGTCCCTCTCGACAGAGGACTCTTGAGGGTTGGAGCCCGGAGCGAAATGATTCATCGAGGGGGCCCGCCCGCCGCTGCGGCCCGCTCCCCATGGCGACGGACTGCCGTCAGGCAGATCGCCTCAAACTGTCGGGCAATTGCCTCGGACGAGAACTTCTCTTCCACCAGCTTTCGGGCCGCGGTGGCCAGTCGTGCTCGCTCGGTCGGTGACTCAAGCAGGCGGGCGACGGCGGAGGCGAAGTCCTCGGCCGTGTCGGCCAGCAGGATATCGCGACCATGGGTCACCTGCAGGCCTTCGGCTCCCAGCGTGGTGCTGATCACGGGACGGCCCGAGGCCATCGCCTCGAAGATCTTGAGGCGTGTCCCCCCCCCGATGCGGAGGGGGACGGCCACAAGCGCACCGCGGGCGATTTCGGGGCGGGTGTCGGGCACTTCTCCCACCAGCTCAATTCCCGGGATCGAGGCCAGTCGCTGAATTCGCGATCCGGGGCGTCGGC
Organism: uncultured Planctomycetaceae bacterium; assembly: GCA_903898975.1. Lineage (GTDB taxonomy): Bacteria > Planctomycetota > Planctomycetia > Planctomycetales > Planctomycetaceae > UBA10511. The sequence goes on along the minus strand of CAIUHT010000988.1, from coordinate 33 downwards.
CGACCAGGCGCATGCGGGCATCGGGCACCCGTT
>CAIUHT010000987.1 GCA_903898975.1 uncultured Planctomycetaceae bacterium | reverse complement strand
TCGAACTTGGTGATCACATCGTCGGGATCGAGTTCATCGACCACGTTGACGGCGAACTGCGCCATCTGCTGCAACTGCCAGTGGGGATAGGCGTTCGCGGTGTTGAGCGGGTTGCCCGCTGTTCCTCCCAGGGTGTAGAGCATCACATAGATGTCGCGGGCCATCTGCTGCCGGTCCCGCCGGGCCCAAAACTCCTGGTCGAGCGGATTGACGGTGTTCCCATTGAACAGTGCTTGGGCCATCGTCTCGTAGGAGACCGAGGGGGTGGTGGGAACCCTGGTGCTGGGGAGTGAGAGGGGGTGCGGTGTGAGCCGCCGGCTCCCGACCACGGGAGGGTTGGGCATCTGGTACGGGGACTGCTCGATGAAGGTGCTCCCGCCGACCCGGGCGAAGACGGTGGCAAGGCGATTGAGATTCAGCCGGCGTCCCTGGTGGATGGGGCGGGTGGTGGTTCCCGAAACATTCGTGGGGAGAATGGGAGCCGCGGTGGCGAAGGGGCGGTCGGCGACGCCGATGGTCGCCCGCACGGCAGGCCGGAAGGGGTCGAACTGCGTCGCCGTCCCCAGCGCGCTGGGGAGGGGGGGAAACTCGAGGACGCCCCCCGTGGCGCTGTTCGCGTCGGGGTAGAAGCCCACTTCGGTGGCGTACGTCTCGCCATTCGACACGGGGCGATGCGGGACGAAGCTGTGGGTGGTCTGGTCCCAGCTGTCGGTGGTGAACCGCCGCCGGATCTCGTGGGCGTTGGCATCGGCCTCGAAGTTGGCCGGGGCCAGCTGTCGCACCCGCGACCCAACCGCCGCCGCCTGGTAGTCGTTCGCCGCGGCATGCAGGGCGAAGTTTTCGTCGGCGGGAAACAGCCGGTCGTCACTGGTGGGATTGCGGTAATTGCGGTCGACCAGCATCTCGGCGGGATGGTCGAGGTTCCCGATCGAGAGCGGTTGAGAGGCGAGGGCGCCGGAGAGGTTTGTACCCCACGCGCTCCCCGCGGCGAATTTTTCGTAGATGGGCCAGCGGACGGGGGTGTTGGGGTCGGCGGGGAGGCCGGCGATGGCGAGGGCGGCAGAAATGGTGGCCTGGTCGGAAAGCGCGGTGCTGTATCCCGAGGGGTTAGGCCCCGTGACCGGATTGAGCCATTCTCCCGCACCGGAGTAGTCGAACGGTTGGCCCAGGTTGTAGGTGGTGGGGAGCCCAACCAGCACGGTGTTGGTGTTGGGATGCTGGGGGTGGAGTCCGTTGAAGGTCGCCTGGCCACTGCTGGTGGTGGCGATGTTGGTCCACTGGTTGAGGTCGTCGTCGCCCGTTGTTGCGGGGTTGTAGGTGCCCAGGACGTTGTCGACCCGCCGACCGGGGCGGGGGAAGCTGGTCCAGTTGGCGGGCTGACTGTTCTGAGCGCGGGTGAGCCACTCGGCCCGAGTGGCGGTCGCCTCGCCCCAGCGACCGGCGATGACATCGCGGAACTGGTAGGGATTGTTCCCCGACGTGACGCTCAGGCTGGGCCGACCCCAGAGCAGGAAGAGCGATTCCAGGTTCGCCAGTTGCACGCGGCTCGAGAGCGCCGACGCCAGGGGCTGGAGCAGAAAGCCCTGGTGCTGATAGAGCTGGCCGGTGCTGACCGACTGTGGTGTGGCGGTGAGCGCCCAGAGTGGATTGATCTCGCTGGCCGAGTAGCCAAAGTTCGAGCGTGAGACCGGCGCGGTATCGAGACTGGCCGCGGACAGGTCCATCGAGCCGGAGGAGAGCCCGGCGATGTTACCCGCGGTGTTGAGGTTGATCAGCCCGTCGGCGGGAAGGACCGAGAACGAGAACATGGGGACAATCTGGCGACCGTCCGGCAGCGTGATGGCGGGGTGACCCAGGTCAAGCCAGACCCCGTCGCGGACACCACTGTTGCGGTTGTCGACGTCGAGTTCCCACTGGGCGGCGGTGGCCGGGTCGATGGAGCCGCTGAGGTGGGCGGTCCAGATTCCCTGGCTGCGGGAGACCTGGTCGGCGATCGGATTCCGCTCGGAGTAATCATCGGGCTGAAACGTGTCGTCCGATGGTTGGTACCCCAGTTCGCCCGCGTCATCGACAATGTTGTTTCCATCATCGTCCCGGTTGGCCTGACCTGGCTTACCGTCTGGGCCCGTTCCCAGGAAGCGGGACAGGGTGAAGGAGCCTTGGCCGTTGGAAACAACCAGCCGGCCGTTGTTGCGGGTGACCCTCACCGGCAGGCCAGTGGTGTCGAGCAGCTGATGCCCGGGATGAGGCCGGAGGACGAGCCCCTTTTTGGCGGGATCGATTTCCCAAAGCGCATTCGCCGCCCCAGACGCCCCGTTGCGTTCGAGGTATTGCGGTCGATGGAACGACGGGATCACAACGGGCAGATTCGTGACCGCTCCGCCACCGCTCGACGCCGTTTGCTGGATGGTCCCGACGTATCCGAGAAACAGGTTGTTGATGTCGGGGTAGGTGTAGTCGGGATCGCCGGCGATCAGGGAGGCGAGCTGGGGGATCTGGAACAGCAGGTTGCGATCGATCCGCCCGGTGCCGGGATTGACCAGCAGGCTGCTCAACGCGGGGTCAATGGCGGCCGGGGAGTAGTTGGAATTGAGCAGATTGACGCCGGCCAAGTTGGGATTCGGGACCGCGGCGACGGTGCCATTGACGTCGTAATACCCAATCGCCACGCCGTTGAACGGATTGAGATCGTGGGGGATGGTCTCGCCAGTGGTCACGAGGGGATGAGTGCGGAACAAGCCCAGCATGTTGGGGACGAGGCTGTGGCGTCCGGGCCAGAGAGTGCTCTGGTAGTTCGTGTCGCGGGGGCCGACGATCAGTTGTTCGAGGGCGTAGTCGAAGAGCGCGTCGGCGGGGAGTTCGGCGACCGTGGGCTTGGCCGACTCCGAGTAGTAGAGGGCCGACTCGTATTCCTGCGACGTGTAGGTGAGTGCCGCGAAGCCAAGGATCATCAGCAGCAACAGCAGACCGAGCATCACCAGCAGGACCGATCCACGCCGGTCGGGCGTGGGGACCGGGCCCCGCATGACCGACCGCGGCTGGTTGGTGAATTGTCGTTTCATGGCAGCCACCCTTGGCGTGGCCCACTCGAGCCACGCGATCTACGAACCTCAGGAACAGTCCACACTGTTGGCCGGGCACGCCCCACGCCCGGTCCCACTCGCCACACGTCCAGCCGCCGCCAGCCCCACACGCTAAAATCTTCACTCAAGCCACTGCCGCACTGTCACCGTCGCACTGTCACAGCGGCACACGCACTCAGCCGCAGCCAACTCCGGCTTCGCACAGCTCGCCGTTCCGTGGCGACCGAACTTTCGACTCTGCTGATTGCTGGAGAGCCGAGAGGCTCACTCGTTGTCGAGCGCGAACAACAGGGTCACGTCCCGCAGCGTCTTGGTGGAGGGCTCGAGGAACGTGATCTGAATCTGAATGCACTTCAGCGCCTGGGCGATGTCGTCACTCCCGGGTGCGCCAAGTTCATTCGGGTTGTCGTTCACGGCGTTCGGCACAGCGGAGGTGAACAGGCTCGGGTCTTCCACCAGGTTCCCATCGTCATTGACGCTGGCGCGTCCCGGTTGACCATCGGGTCCGACAAACCCGGCTCGAAACGGAGGACGGTCAAACAAACCGTCGCCATCGAGGTCGAGTCGAGGGCTCCAGGTGTCGAACCGAAAGTCACCATTCGGAGAGTAGGAGGCGTTGCCGCGGTAGGGATTGACGCTGGCATTGCCGAACGAACCAGGGTTCGCCCCGCGGTAGAAGCCGGTTGTCCCCGAGTGCCCCAGGTCGACAAACGAACCGTCGTCGGAACCGGGCCAGCCGAGTTCGCCATTGTCATCCCCGGCAACACCATTGCCATCATCACCAACCCGTCCTTGGCGACCATCCGGCCCGACGAACGCCGCCTCATCCCAGACCTTGATGTCGAACCGCTGCACGTTCGTCATCAGCAGGTCCTCGCTGAGGCGGGCCCCGCCGGCGTATTCCGTAATGATCGCCGTCGTGGTATCGAGGGTCACGTTGGCTCTCAGCTCTCCCACGGTGTTGGAGGAGGCGGCATAGGGATTGGGCCAGTTGTTGTTGGGGTCGATTCGTCCCGGGTAGCCGAAGCCCCGGCGGGCCGCGGTGCTGCTGGTGAAGGAGGTTTCCCCGTGGGTGAATCGCCCAAAGTACACCCCGTTCCTGTCCAGTTCGCGGGGGAGGCCGGTGACCGGATCGTGGCCGAACCGCAGGGCCGGGTTCGACAGCGGGAACGTCCCCGCCGCGCCTTCGTTGTTCAGGCTGTGAATGCTGTGGAACTGCAGTCGGCCGCTGACGGGGTTCCGCCACGCCGAGAAATCGGCACAGCTGTAGAAGTTGAGCAGTGGGGGCGTTCCCCCCGCTTCGAACCGCGACAGGTCGAGCGGCGCGCCGGTGGTGTCGGTGGGTTGAGCCGAGTCGAGTCCCGCCACAGCGGGCTGGCGAATCAGCAGGACCCGCCGGTAGAGCGACCCCCCCCGCAGAAAGTAGGCGACCTCAGCCCGCGAGGAGGTGCTGGTGCGGTTGTACCCAGCCACCCGGTCGTCGGCATCCGGATGATTCGGCCAGCGGGTCGCCGCGTTGCCGGCAAGATTGGCCAACGGCAGGTCCGAGAGCGCGCCGGTGACCGGATTTCGCTCGGCCCACAGTCCATAGAACGGTTCTTCACCCGGACGCAGGGCGACCGTCATCTGCAACAGGTCGTCGGTGTCATCGTTGGGGTTTCCCTCGCGGATGTAGAAATATCCCTGCCGCTGGGAGAGCCGGGCTTCTGGGAGCGTCACATCTTCGTTGGCCGCGAAGGGGAGCACGAGTTTCATGGTCCGGCGGGCGATGTCAGTCCGCAGCGACGAGGTGACCAGGCGCGAGCGCTGGTCATTCTCGAGCAGGCTTTTCTGCAGCGACGTGGTGCGGGCCGCCATCTGGAAGATGGTGGCGAACAGCGTCATCATCAGCACCACGAGGGCGACGGCGACCAGCATCTCGACCAGCGTGAAGCCGGGGCGGGGCGTGGAGCCGGGGCGGGGCGCGACGCCTGCGCGAGTCGGGAATCCCGTGTGGAGCGGCGAATGGGGCAGGGATTTCATTTGCGGACCCCCAGCGGGTAAACATCGACCACACCCCTGGGGAACATCACCCAGTTCTTTGTCGGTGCGCCGTTGGCGTCAACCGCCTTGTTGGATTCGATGACCGGGCGGTCGAGATAGACCAGCCACTGCCCCACCGCGGGAAACGCCTCCTTGACGTTGGCGATGCGATACCAGCGGTTGTTCTCCCCATCGACCAGGAAGCTTCCCTTGCGAATCACCGGTTGGTCGTTGCCATTGGCAACCACCACGTACTGTGACTGTCCCGCCTGCAGTCCAAAGCGAGTGTCAATCTGTCCGTTCGCCCCATTGCTGCCATTGGGTCGCTGGTACGACCAGACCTGGAACAACTGCTCTGAATAAGGATCCCGAGTCGCGGCGGGTTCCATGGTTCGCGGACGCAAGAAGAACGAGACGGCATCGACGTCGAAGAGATCGGTGTTGGGAATGGGGCGAACCGCCAGCAGCCAGGTATAGCGCACCTGCTGA
>CAIUHT010000986.1 GCA_903898975.1 uncultured Planctomycetaceae bacterium | reverse complement strand
CTCTACCTGTTTGATGCCGACAGTCAGCTGGGGTCCGACCAGGTGATGGAGGTGGCCGGGGAGGGGGTGGACACGCTCGACTTCAGTGCGACGACCACCCGGTCGCTGACACTCGATCTGGCCGCGACGAACGCGCAGGCGGTGACGGGAACGGGGGGATTCCTGAGCCTGTCGCTGACGGCGGGCGATGTGGTTGAGAATGCCACGGGCGGCGCGCTGGCCGACACCCTGCTGGGGAACAGCCTGGCGAATGTGCTCAACGGTGGCCTGGGGAACGACACGCTGCGTGGGTTCCAGGGAGGGGACACCCTGATCGGTGGCGGAGGTAACGACCTGCTGGCGGGTGGCCTGGGTGACGATGTCTACGCCTTCACCCCGACGACGCTGTTGGGGGCCGACACCGTGGTGGAGGAGGCGGGAGAGGGGCTGGATCTGCTCGATTTCTCGGCGTCCACCGTGGCGGTGACGGTGGACCTGCGGACCAGCGGTCTACAGGCGATCAACGCCAACCTGCAATTGAACCTCACGGCGGCCGCGCAATTCGAGATGATCGTGGGGGGGACGCAGGGAGACACGCTCTCTGGCAACGATGGCTTCAACGTCTTGTTGGGCGGAGCGGGGAATGACACGCTGTTTGGCTGGGGGGATCGCGACCTGCTCTTTGGAGGGAGTGGCGCCGATACCCTGTGGGGTGGTTCGGGCGAGGATGTGCTGATCGCGGGGCTGACCACGTACTACAGCGAGAGCACCAAGGTGCTGGACCGGACGGCGATCGCGGCGATTGTCGCCGAGTGGGCTTCCACGGGGAGCTATGCCACGCGGGTTGCCAACCTGCGAAATGGCGGGGGGCTCAACGGCACATACCGGCTGTCGACCACAACGGTGACGACCGACACCAGCACCACGGTGGATACGCTGCGGGGCGAGGACGACCTGGATTGGTTCTGGTCGTTCGCGGGCGACAGTGTCGTCGATCTCAACCTGGGGGGGACCGAGACGGTCAACTGACCTGCGGCAGGGTGAGTGCAGCTGCCGCGCAGGGTTCGCTGTGGGCTCAACGTTTGTGGCAAAGGTTCGCCAATCACCAGTGCGGGCGGACAGCTCAACTGTTGACCCCTGCGTGATCTGAAGCGCGAGGTTTGGGTCGGGGCTCAAGTGGGCCGCCTCCCAACAGGGGCGAACCCTTCCCGGGGAGTCCCAGTCGAGAGCGGGGTACCGGGTCTGACCACCGCCAGCGTCGCACTCGACCGTTGCCAGGCAGTGACTGCCCACGAAGCGCGCCACCAACCGCAAGACAATCCGCCGGATCGCAATTTGCCGGTTGCAACCTGGTCGTGCGACAACAGGGTGACTCACCGGCCAGCGCACGAGGCTCCACGACCCATCCGGCAGCTGCTGAGCACGCAGGCGTTCAGTCCGCGCGTGCCGCGGAAACGCTTACCGCCGGTGCAAGTTGGGAAAACCATTGTTGCGGCGATCGGTGTCGTACTGCCCGTGGCCCGACTGGTAGCGGCGACCGTGGGTCCAGTACAGACCCACGCGACTCCACCAGGGGTCGTAGTCGACACCGAAGGTTCCCTCGTCGTAACAGCGGGCTTCCCCGGCACAGCGGCGCTGGCCGGCGTGGCGCACGCTGCCCCCGCCGATGTAATGCCCCCGGTAGGGACCGCTGTAGGTGTCGGTTGCCCAACGGGCGACTTCTTCGGCACCACCCGAGTGGGGACAGGTCTGCTTGGGGCAGCTGGCGGCGGGGCCGTCGGCGGCGATCCCGGCGAGCGGAGTGAGCCCGGTGCAGGCCAGGGCAAGCAGCGCGAGTACAGCCGACCGCGGGAGCAGGCGAGGAGTGTTCATGGCTCTCAGGCGAAGGGGTTGCGGAGGAACTTCATGAAGGGCAGTCGGACACCATCGACGTAGACCTGGTCGGCGCGGAGAACCGGGGCGGTGGGGAGATAGCCCTGGGCGGCACAGAAGGTGACGACGTCGTCCTGGTCGACACCGTCACCCGAGACACCGAGTCCGCCGATGAGCTGGCCGTTCTTGTAGAGCGGGGTGCTGCCGGGGAAGAAGACGATGCCATTCTGGTTGGCGGTCGGGGCCGAGACCCCTCCCTGGGCGACGACCGAGGGATCTCCCGGATCGCGGAAGTTGGTCATGACGTTGAACGAGTCGTGACCGGCCACGCTCTGGAAGCTGCCGGCGGTGACGGGGGCTCCGAGGTTCTCGGCGGTCAGGCGATTGATCCCGGGATCGTTCAGAATCGAGAAGGCGGGAGGGGTGGAGCCATCGACGCCCGCGGGATAGCGGGGTTCGGCGAGGAAGCGGAAGGTGCGGTTGGTGAAGGCGACCCCAGGGAGGGTAACGGTGTCTTCGGGCTGCAGATCGGTGGGATCGGCGTAGTACGAAACATTCCGCGCCTTGGCGACGGCGACATCGATCGAGAAGACCGTCGAGTCGGGCATGCGGTACAGGCCGAGAACTTCGCCACTGGTGTCGGTGACGGCGAACACCATCCGGGTGCGGGTGCCAATGGGAAGGCGAATGGCGGCCCGGGTGGCATTGGCGGCCTGGATGCCCTGGGAGACGATCCGTTCGACGTCGGCCTGGGTGAGGTTGGGGTCGACGGTCGAACTGTGCGGCATGACCAGCCAGCCATCGGGGGCGGTCTGCCCGTCGCGGTACTTGCCATCGACGCCTCCAATCAGCGGCATGTCCTCCCCATTCGCGGTCCCCGTGCCAAACTGGTCGGCGACATCGAGCAGGATCTCGGGACCGGGCTCGCAGCCAATCGGGCCGATGATGGGCAGGTTGATGCCGACCAGGTCGATGCGGCCGAAGGGAAGGTCGAAGGGAGCGGTGGGATCGGGCTTGGCCCCGTTGATGCCGCTGAGTTGAGCCTGCACGCTGCCACCGGCGGCGACGAAGGCGATGAACTCGGCCTCGAGGACCCTGGGGGCGGAGGTGATGGTGCCGCAGCAGCCGGCGGTCCCCATCCGCTGCTCTTGCGTCTGGCCGATGCCGGGGACGAAGCCCTGTTCGTGGGTGGCATAGCCATCGACGCCGGGGAAGAAGACCCCGATTCCCCCGACGAGGGTGTCACCCCGGCCATCGCTGTTGGTATCGCGATACAGGCCGACTCCTCCCGGGAGGGTGGCGATGCCACGAGCGGTGGCATTGGGGAGCAGGCCCGAATTCTGATTGGTCCCGTACGATTCGGGAGCGAACAGCCCCTTGCCCTCGGGAACGAAGGTGGGGTCCATGTTGAAGCGGTTGACTTCGCGGCCGAGGGCGTCGGTGAAGGTGCGGAGCTGGATGTCGTCGGCAGTCCCCTTGACGCCGTCGGCTCCTGGGGCGATGTAGCTGTCGCGGTTGGTGTGTTCGATGTGGAACAGGTCGACGGGCGGGGTGTGCATGATGCCTGCCGGGAAGTGCCCGCCGATGCCAATCGGGGCGACGAAGCCCGGTCCACGAGTGGTCGAGGCGGCGGCCGCCGCGGCGCTGCTGTTGTCGGCGTTGGGGTTCCCCTCGACCTCGCGTTCGGTGACGGTCGACTGGCTGATGTACTGGATGGTGCGGGGGGTGAGGGGCGCGCCGCTGCTGCCTATGGTCGCGTCGCCCGAGCCAAAGAAGGCGGCGGTGCGGGCCTTGGCCACCGCGCCATCGATGGCGAACACCAGGGTCGCCTGGTCGGTGATGGTCGCGAGTACCTGCGATTCGACCCGCACTCCCAGGATGCGGCCGTTTCGGTCGACCACGGCGAAGATGCCATCCTGGCTGGCGGTGACGGCGGAGGCCTTGTCGAGCAGCGTCCGGACCTCGGCGGCCGTCAGCTGCGCCTCGGCGGTGGTCAGGGGGAGCACCCTGAAGTCGGTGCGGGGAGCCCCCTCCTCGACACCGCGGTAGAAGAGTCCCGACTGGGCGGCGTGGTTGATGG
>CAIUHT010000985.1 GCA_903898975.1 uncultured Planctomycetaceae bacterium | reverse complement strand
CAGCAGCAGGGCGGGCAGCGATTTCTCCTCGTGGGCCTCGATGAGCGAGGTATGAAAGCCAGCCTCCCGAGCCTGGTCCTCCACGCGATTCAGGAGGACCGTTTTACCCACCCCCCTAAGACCAACGAGGATAAAGCTCTTGGTGGGCAATCCATTGCGCGTGCGCGTCAGCGCGATGCGCGCGTTCTCCAAGAGCTGTCCACGACCGGTGAGTTCGGGCGGCGGAGTTCCGGCTCCGGGAGCGTAGGGATTTAGCGCAGGATCCATCGGCCGAGCGTGATCAATGGAGGTTAGCCAAGTATTCAATAAAAATGATAACTTGGGGTAACATTCGTAGAATCAATGCAAGGTTTGACGCAAAAATCGAGGGGGCGGCCTGACCCCCTCTGGAATGCCGCTGGGACCGTTCCGGATCCGGTTCCCCGGGGCTTGATGTGGTCCCATCCCGGGCTGGACGACCCGAGAGCGGATCGAAGGAGAATCGAACTTCGACCGAAGGACAATCGAAGTCGCATTTCGAATTCAAACGGATCGGTGGTGCCGGCGAATCCTTCCCCGGACGGGAAGAACAAAGCGCAGTCTGCACGGACCGGGGCACGATGGCCCGGCTACACCCATCCGCGAAAGGCTCGATCGAACCGCGACCTCGTTTTTGCTGCGCGCGGGCCGGGCCGAAAATGGTGGAGGTGGCGGGAGTTGAACCCGCGTGCCTCCGGCCTTTGCACGCCACATCTACCTGTATAGTGCGACTTTGATCTCGCCAGGGTCATGCCGCCGCACGCGCTCGAACCCCAGCCAGTCCCCGGATGAAGGTACAACGCGCAGTCCGCGGACCGCTCCACGCGCTATGCCTGCTGTCGTCGTCAGTACCGGTTAGCAGGTGTCACCGGACCAACGTGGCTGATTTAAGCAGCCAGGGGCATTTCTTCAGTCTTGCCGTTTGTTTTTTTCGCAGGGGGATTAGCGAGAGACCCACGACTCTCGACAGGCAGCAACGCACTCCAACCGGAAGTAGAATCCAGAACACCCCCGAAAGGGTCAGGGCCCGGTCCGGGCGCAGCAAAATCAAGGAACGTCCTCACGCTGCCCCCGCCGCCCCGCGATTGCAAGCGCCGCGGCACGGCACTGCGGGCTCGCCTTGCCGCCGCGACCCCGGTTGCCTGCGCCCGCTCTCCCCTCATGAAGCCCGCCGGCCGGTCGCTCCCCCTCCTCCTGCTCCCCCTCGCGCTCGCCGCGGCCACGCCCCCCGCCCCGCCGCCGCCTGATCCCGCCACGCTCCCGCCCCCCGCCCGCGCGGTCGTCCCCCGGCTCGAGGGCAAGGCCACGCTCGACGGCGAACTCACCGATGCCGTCTGGGCCCGCGCCGCCCGGCTCGGCCCGTTCCGCCCCGCCAGCGGTCAGGGCGAGGCCCGCGAGGCCACCTTCGTCCGCGTCTGGCACGACGGCGAGGCGCTCTACCTCGGGTGGGAATGCCTCGACGCCGACATCCAGGCCACGTTCACCGCCCGCGACAGCCGCTTCTGGGAGGAGGAGGTGGTCGAGTTCTTTGTCACCCGCGGCGAGCTGACCCGCTATTACGAGCTGCAATGGAACCCGCTCGGCGGGGAGTTCGACGCGATCATCACCAACGACCTCGATGCCCGCGGGGTTTCCCGCTCGTTCAAGGGTGACTGGAGCTACACCGCCAAGGCAATGCGCAGCGCGGTGAAGGTGCGCGGCACGGTGCAGCAGTCGGGCGACCGCGACCTAGATTGGCGGGTGGAAGTGCGGATCCCGTTCACGGACCTCGGCGGGCCCGCGCCGCGCGCCGGCGAGGT
>CAIUHT010000984.1 GCA_903898975.1 uncultured Planctomycetaceae bacterium | reverse complement strand
GCCAGCCACTGTTCCAGCAGGCAGTGGTCGAAGACCGTGTTGTAATCGACCGCGAAGCGGGCCTCGAACATCTCGGCATCACCCACCGCCAACACACGACTCCCCGCGGGCAGCCGCTCGTTCAGTTCGACCAGCTCGGGCGCTGTCAGGCTGGCGACCGTCTGGGCCGCGTCAGAGAACTTCATCAGGTACGCGTTGTTCCCTCCCAGGGGGCTCACATCCAGCACCAGGCAGTACAGCCAAAACACCCCGGCGAAGATCGCCAACAGGCCCCGCGCCAATTGAGGCAGGCGAGGCAGATTCACCAGGGGCACTCCGGGCCAGCCCCACGCTTCGAACAGCACCACCGCGCCCCGTCCCGCCAGCAGCGCCCCCACTGGCAACAGCGGGACCCAAAAGCGATCCAACCGATGGGTGAACGCCCAGACCGAGGCGAACAGCCACAGCAGGTATCCCGCGAGCCGCCACGCCACCTTTCGTCGGGCCGAGGCGAGCAACGCCACGGGCAACAGGGCTCCCACCGCCGGGGACACCCAGTCGTTCCGCCACAGAATGTCGATCGCCAGATTCCCCACGCTGGCCAGCGTGAACTCGCTGGACGAATGGGCGGCTCGCCACCGGCGATTCAACTCGGCGTCCCAATCGGCCCCACCAAACACCGTCCACCCCAGGGGATACACCGGGTTCCCCGTCTCCCACAGGTTCTTCAGCAGCCACGGCCCAGCCACCGCCGCGACTCCCACACCAAACCACCCCCAGGCCCCCACCAACTTCGCGAACGCTCCGACGCGTGATGTTCCGCTCGCTGTTGCAGGGCCCTCATATGGAGGGTGGAACAACTCGCTTCGCTGCGCGTCCCGCCACGCCAACCAGCCACACGCGACCCCCAGGGGAATGACCGCTGAGATCAATCCGGGATACTTGCACGCCATCCCCCAGCCCGCGCACAGCCCCAACCCCAATGCCAACCAGGGCGTGAGCCGCCGTGTGGACCCAGTGCGGGCAGAGAACTGCTCGAGCCGGCCTGCCACCTCCGCTTGATTTTCAACCGTCGCCGAGCGGAGCGACAGGACCCACAGTCCCCAGGCGAGTGCCGCGCACAGCCCTCCCTCGGCATAGGCGATTGTCCCAATCCGATACGTCCAGGGCTGACTCACCCAGATCAGGGCCGCCCAGGCTCCCGTTGGGCGACCGAACCACCGCCGACCGGCGAAGTACAAGCCCGCCGCCGTCAGCAGTCCCAACCCACACAACGCCGTCTTCCCCGCAACGGCCCCGCGATACCAGTCGCCATGCAACACCATTCCCGCCAGCGTCAGCATCTCGGTCGCGAAGGGAAAGCTGGTGTAGACGTTGTGCGGCAACCAGTGAATCCGCCCGGCCTGAAACCACTCTTTCGGGCCGCCAAAGTGGTACTCGTTCACATCGAAGTCGGACGAGGGCAGCAACGCCCCCAGGACCTGCACGGCAACAAACGGCGCCATCGCCAACAGCCACCAGCCCATTCCCCTCCAGGGCGCCCGACCGCCTTCGAGCCCAGGGCCCTGTCCCAGTCCCGGCCGACGCCCCTCGCTGCCTGTCGCTGTCTCATGGGAGTGCGGGGACGGGTTGTCGACCACGCCCGACTCACGCGGACCAGCCTGGTCCGCAGGATGGGCCACCGCAGACCCCTCCCCAACGCCAACGCGTTCGGGGACAGCCTTCATCGAGGGGTTCGCGACTTCCCCAAGGCCGAGATTTCGACGGGGCCAGCAGGTGGCCAGACCGGCCACTCCGCCCAAGACGGCCACGGTCCGAAAGATGGGCGTCTGCAGCACACCCAGCCACCCGGCCACCAGCGTGGCCAGCGAGATCAGCACGATGCCACAGGCCGCCGCCAGCCAGTGCCGCTCCGCTCGCGTGAGCCCAGCCTGCGAGACGCGCCCCAGTGCCAGCAGGCACCGGCCCCAGCCCCATGCCGCGAACCACACCAGCCCGGCGACCAGCAGCAGGTCACCCCGGTCGGCGAGATTCCCGAAGGAGATCGTGCGGGCCTGCTCGGGGGAGGGAAAGAAGGGGGCCTGGAGGCGTTCGGGGGCCAGCAACAAGAGCGAGACCCGGTCTTGGGCCGGGTTGTTCGCCAGGCGGGCGCTGAAAAACACCGTCGTGAACAACACCACCCAGGCGACCGCGAGCCAGCCCAGGGGCCCTTGGGGAACTCCCCCTCGGGGGGACTCAGCCTTTCTTTGGGGTGCTCGGGGAGTGGGCATGGTGTTACCCGGAGCAGGTACCGGGCAGGGGAGCCCGGCTCCCCGCCAGCTCGCTGGTGGGCACAGGCTGGGGCCAGACGGGCTCTGCCGCGAGGGCCTGGGCAAAGGCCCGCACCAGCCCGGCTTCAACCCCACCCTGGCGATCTCCCGCCGGGCAGGCCGCCGAGCGGATCCCCACAATCGCCGGTCCCACCCGGGCCAACAGCCCGGCATCAGCCAGTCGCAACCGTCCCGCCAACGCCAGCTTCAGACCCAGTCGAGCCGTGAGCGAGACCCATTCCGCCAGTTGTTCCAGCGGGCACAATTCGGTCAGCCGGGGTCCGTGCTTGTCGTGGGTGTCGACCAGCACCGTCTGGCAGCCCAGTTCACTCGCCAGGCGAAACAACAGTTCCGGGGCGGGGGCTTGAGCGGCGACATGGTCGGCATAGCACGCCAGCACCCACTCGGGGCCCAGGGTGGTGGATGACCCTACGGCGGGTTCGCCTCCCCTCGGGTCGGAAGGCTCGGTCACGTCCCTCAGGCCCGAAGGCTGAGTGACTCCTCCCGTGACACGTTCACCAAGCGCGAAACGGTGCCGCAGTGACTGCCAGCGTTGCGAAACTTCGTTCACAGACAGGCCCGCGACGCCCAGCTTGATGAACTGGGTTCCGCGCGGGACGGCGGGGAGGGGGGTCGCCGGGCCCCAATCGGCCAATTCCCCCCACGCCAGGCTGAGGGGGACGTGGTTCCCGGTCGCCCGGGCAATCGCCTGCCAGGCTGTGGCGTCCGCCCGGCCCAAGGGGCCCCGCGAGGGGTCTTTGACGTCGATGATCAAGGCCCCCCCGGCCAGGGCGGCGGGAACCTCGACCGGGTGACGTACGCTCACCAGCAGTTCTGGGGGGCCGGGTCGGTGACGGGCGGCTCGCAGCGAACCAGAGTGGGGCACGGCAGTGGGATGAAGGTTCCAAGAAGCCCGAACACCTTGGGATTGTCGCCGGGGGCACTGGCTGCGACAATGCTAGTTCCTTGGGGAGGCCCCCGCCAGCAAGCGTCTCGGCGGACGGGTGGCCCGTGTCCCTGGCAAGCTCCGCTCCCGCTGTCGCTTCCGTCGCGGCGTGTGCGGTCGGCCCAGGACCGGGACCGGCATGACCTGGCAGCGTGAACGCCAGGCATGTCAGCCGCGTGTTGCGGCTCCGAGAGTGGCGGCTGCGTGTCGCTTCCCTCGGTACCGGCAGCAACCCCGTTTTTCTCCCTCCACTCTCTCCCGGGACCAGTCCGGGAGCCATCGCATGTCCCGCGCCCAGTTGACCGCCTCTTTTCTCCACCGCCTCCGGCGCGATCAGCTCGATCGGCCCCCGGACGCCGCGTGGTCGGCGGCCGGCACGCAGCAGGGGTAAGCGTACCTTCTGGCAGTCGCTGGGGGTGTCGCCCTGATCAGCCTGACGGCCCAGCAGCCCCCCTTCCCCGACCAGTCGCTCGCAGGTTTCGCCCTCGACCGGTTCCCTCAGGCATCCGTCCCTTCCGGCCCGGTGTCCTCAGAACCAGTTCCTCGCGAACCAGTCGCTTGTGACTGGCCCGGTTTGAACAGGGCGGACGATCAACGGCGAGGGAAGGCAGCCACCGGGCTGAGGCGGGTCAAGGTGAGGCCAGTGACGGCCGGGCCGGCTATTAAAACAGCCCTGAGAGAGATCAACACTCCAATGGGCTGGCTGGCCCTGCCGACTCGCGGTGGAATGCTGAGCTCTCTGGCCAGCCAACCCCCGCTTCGCCTCCCTGCCCTAGACCGCTGTCGACCCAGGTCCGCTTTCACGCTCAAGACTTCACAGAACACGAACCACCGTCGCCCTGCGACACACTCTCTCGACACCCCCCGGGCTCAACTCCCCGGCGGCCTGCGCAGTCTGCTTCCGCTGCATCCTGTCTTTGTCTTTGAACACCCGTTTCCGCCCGCCCTGGCTGGCGGCTGCCCCTGTCACCGTTTTTTTGGACACCCCCTCGTCATGCGTCGGAACGACATTCGCAACATCGCCATCATCGCCCACGTTGACCACGGCAAGACCACGCTGGTGGATTGCCTGCTGAGGCAGAGTGGCATGTTCCGCGAATCACAACTGGTTGGTGAGTGCATTCTCGACTCGAACGACCTGGAACGGGAACGGGGCATCACCATTCTCGCCAAGAACATCGCCCTCTCTTACAAGGGGGTGAAGATCAATATCATCGACACCCCGGGGCACGCCGACTTTGGTGGCGAGGTCGAACGCGTTCTCAAGATGGCCGACGGGGTGCTGATGCTGGTCGACGCCGCCGAGGGAACCAAGCCCCAGACCCGGTTCGTGCTCCGCAAGGCGCTCGAGTGCAACCTCAAGCCGCTGGTGGTGGTGAACAAGATCGATCGACCCGACGCCCGTCCGCACGAGGCGCTCTCCGAGGCGTTCGACCTGTTCGTCGAACTGGGTGCCGACGAAGCGGCGCTCGACTTCCCCTACATCTTCGCCTCGGGCCGGTCGGGCTTCGCCACGCACGACCCCGCTGTGAAGACCGAAAACATCTACCCGCTGCTCGACATGGTCCTCGAGCATGTTCCCCCCGCCGAGGTGGACCCGGAGGGACCGCTGCAGCTGATGGTCACGTCGCTCACCTGGTCGGAATTCGTGGGCCGCATTGTGACCGGGCGAATTGCCCGGGGGACCATCCGCAAGGGGCAGAAGGTCGCGCTGCTGAAGGCCGACGGGAGCCGGATCAACTCGGAAGTCGCCAATCTCGAGGCCTTCGACAAGTTGGGCCGCGTGGCGATCGAGCAGGCCTCGGCGGGCGACATCGTCGCCATCACCGGGCTCCCCGACCCGGAGATTGGCGACACAGTCGCCTGCTTCACCAATCCCGCCCCACTCGACCGCATCAGCGTCGATGAGCCCACGCTCACCATGCTGTTCACCATCAACTCCTCCCCCCTGGCGGGGAAAGAGGGGAAGTTCGTCACCAGTCGGCATCTGCGGAACCGGCTCATGCGCGAACTCGAATCGAACGTCGCGATGCGGGTCGAGTCGGCCCCCAATTCCGACCAGTTCCAGGTCTCGGGCCGCGGGTTGCTGCACCTGGGCATCCTCATCGAGACCATGCGCCGCGAAGGGTACGAGCTGTCGATCGGGAAGCCCGAGGTGATCCGCAAACAGGTCGATGGCAAGTGGCACGAACCGTTCGAGATTCTCACGGTCGATGTCCCCACCACCGACATGGGGCCCGTGATGGAAACAGTCGGCGCCCGCCGGGGGCAGGTGCTGGACGTCAAGGCGGGCAACACCGGCATGACGCACCTGCAGTTCATCATTCCCGCCCGGGGCCTCATCGGCATGCGAACCCGCCTGCTGAACGCCACCCGCGGCGAGGCGATCATGCACCATCGGTTCGACTCGTACCGCCCCATGGAAGCCGACATTCCCCGCCGGTCGAACGGTGTGCTTGTCTCGCAGGAGAACGGTCGCGCCGTCGCCTTCGCCCTCTGGAAACTGCAGGAGCGGGCCGAGATGTTCGTCTCGCCCGGCGATGACGTTTACGAGGGACTCATCGTGGGCGAGAATGCCCGCGACAACGACATGGTGGTCAACCCCTGCAAAGAGAAGAAACTGACCAACATCCGCACCACGTCAGCGGACGAAGCGATCATCCTGCAGCCCCCCCGCCGCATGTCGCTCGAACAGGCGCTCGAGTACATCGAGGAGGACGAATTCGTCGAGGTCACCCCCAAGGTCATTCGCCTCCGCAAGATCCTGCTCTCGGAAGGAGCCCGCAAGCGGGACGGGCGCCCCTCCCGCGCCAACGCCTAGACCCCGTGGTCCGGTTCCAACCTCCTCCCTTCCAGCGAGGCGCGCATGCCCGCCGAATCAGCCGCCGGCAACAACTCCCCTGCGACCGCCACCCCGGCGGTCCTGGTGGCGTTGTTGGCCAATCTCGAGCGGGTCATCCAGGGGCAGCGGCCCTCGCTGGAACTGCTGGTCTGCTGCCTCCTGGCGGGTGGGCATGCGCTCGTCGAGGACATTCCCGGGTCGGGCAAGACCACGCTCGCCAAGGCGCTCGCCGCCTCGCTCAGCTGCGGCTTCAAACGCGTGCAGTTCACCCCCGACCTGCTCCCCAGCGACATCCTGGGGGCCTCGCTCCCCGATTCGCAACTGGGGACGTTCCGGTTCAATCCCGGGCCCATCTTCACCAATGTGCTGATCGCCGACGAAATCAACCGCGCCTCGCCCCGCACCCAGTCGGCTCTGCTCGAGGCAATGGCCGAGGGACAGGTCACCGTCGATGGCCAGACCTGGCCCCTCACCCCGCCGTTCTTCTGCATCGCCACGCAGAACCCGCTGGAATACCACGGCACCTATCCCCTCCCTGAAGCCCAGCTCGACCGCTTCTGGGTCTGTCTCACGCTGGGACATGTCCCGCTGGAAATCGAACGCCAGATCCTGATCGACCAGCGCCGGGGCGAACCGGTCGCGCAACTCCAGCCCGTGGCCACCCCGCAGCAGGTGCTCGACCTGCAACGGCAGGTGCTGGAGGTCACCCTGGACGACAGCGTGCTCGACTACCTGCTGCGGCTGGTGGCGGGAACACGCCAGGCGGCGGGTGTGAGGCTGGGGGTCTCGACCCGCGGTTCGTTGCAGCTCGCCCGCCTTGCCCGCGCCCGTGCCCTGCTGCGGGGCCGCAGCTTCGTGCTGCCCGATGACGTCAAGACACTGGCCCCCGCCGTCCTCGCGCATCGCCTTGTCCTCGACAACCGCGCCCGCCAGACCGGCACCGACCGCCGCGCCGTGCTCGACACCCTCATGCAGCAGATTCCGCTGCCGCGTTAGAACAGGCCCCAGTTCACAGCCTCCAGTGCACCGCCTCCAGCGCACAGTCCGTCGCCACACAGCACCGGGGCACACAGCGTTTGGCGGCGCAGCGTGTCGCTGTAAGGTCACGCGTTATCGATCGTCCAGTGCGGACCCCCGGCCACAGGGTCCCGGCGTTCGGCTGCGTCGCACCACATCATGAACTAGAGTGACCCGCTGGGAGATCCCCGTTTCTCAGTGAGTGGACGCTGCAATGCTGCGACACGTCGGACACGGTTGGCTGGGACTGGTCCTGGTGCTCTGGGCAGGTTTCGGGACAAGCCTTCCCGGCGGAGTGGCCCAGGCCCGGGCCGCCGAGCCCGCACCGCTCACCCTGCTGCCACTGGGCCCCACCACGGCACCGGAAGTCGGCGCGCTCGTCCACGACCCCGCCCGCCACAAGTTGTACGCCGGGGTTCGTCGCCACGCCGCCGACCGCCTCAGCCTCTGGGTCTTCGATCTCGACCCTCAAGGCCGCCCCTCTGGTCGGCCCCGCCGCTATCCCGACTCGCTCGAACCCCTCCCCCCCGGTCAATGGACGTGGCCCACCGTCCTGCATCTCGACGCGCCCCGCCGCAGGCTCTACTTCGGCGTCTCGTCGAGCCAGCCGCAGACCAAGCAGACCCTGGGCGTTTACGACCTCGACCAACAGGGCGAGCCCGTCGGCCCACTCCGCAGCGTGGCCACTGGCAACCCGCAGGGAGATGTGCAGGCCATCGTCCCCCACCCCCGGCTGTCCCGCCTCTACCTCGTCGGTTGGGGACACCCCGCTCTCTCGCACGTCGACCTGGATGCCGAGGGGCATTTTCGCGGCCCCGGGGTCAATCAACCGGTCGGGGGTTATGGCAAATACGCTCTCGCGTTAGACACCCCCGGTCGCCGGGCCTATCTCGGTACTTATCCCTCGACACTCGAGGTGGTCGATCTCGACGAACAGGGGCTCATCACCGGCTCGCCCCGAGCCTTCCCCATCGCCAATGGCCCGCAGACTTACCTGGTCTTCGCCAGTGGGTCACGGGGACTCTACTTCGTGGGTCCCGATCAGCGCCTCGCGTGGTGGCCACTCGATCGTCTGGGCGAGCCCAACCCCGCGCCTCGGTTCCAAATGGGCCCCCCGCTTGAGGCACTCGCCCGAGGTCGCTGGTCGGAAGGACTCCTCGCCGCCATCCCCCGCCTCGAAACCGATGTCTTCAACCAGGCTCAGCACGCGACGGGAACTCAGCCCGTTCGCATTCCCCTCGCCGAGGATGGCACCCCCGGTCCCCCCCAACCCCTCGGCAGCGGTTCCGCCAACGCCAGGACCACGGTCCTCGGACTGGGCACCGGCCTGGCCGCTGCGGTCGCACCGCAGCCGCCCGAATTCCGCCTGAATCGCATCCGCGGACTCGAGTTGCGGGCTACCCTGCTCGAGGTTGAATCGACTGGCGTCTTGCCGCCGCATGTCACTGCCGTCACCGTCGGTGATGAACGGACCTACCTCCGCTTTGTGCTGTCGGCTCGGGGCGATCGCCTTTACACCGTGCTCGATGGCGCGGTCGTCACGTTCGACACCACCGACCGGGACAAGACGCTGGAACAGTCAACCCTCGCGTCGGCCCGATTGCACTCGCGCGTGCTCCGCGCACCGGCAGGCCAACTGACGCTCGATGAACGCCATCGCCGACTGCTCAGTGCGCAAACCACCGGCGAAATCGAAGTGCTCCCGCTCGACGACCGGGGCATCCCCACGGGCGATTCCGAGACTTGGAAGACCGGCTTGCAATCCATCTCGCGACTGCTGGCCCACCCGACCACGGGACGCGTCTACGTATTGGGGGCGCCCCGTGCTGGCGGGGTCGCCGACGAGCATGTCATGGCGATCCCGTCTTCCGAGCTATGGCAGCGGCTCGCGCTCGACCCAACCCGTGGCCGATTGTACGGAGTCACGCACTATCACGCGTCCTCCAACCTGGGCGTCTGGTCCCTCGATGAGCAGGGCGTCCCGCGGCAGCCCGAGCCCCGCTGGTATCCCGATGTCTTCAGCCGCGAGTTCACCGTCCACACGGGAATCACCCGCAATCCGCGGCCCGCAATCGCCCGGCGGGGAACCCTGTCGGCTCTCTGGCTCGATCCCGTGCGCCAACGTCTCTACGTGGGGGGCAGTCCCGAGAATCCCCAGCGGGAGGAAGGTTTCCTCGCCGTCTATTCGCTCGACGCCCAGGGAGATCCCCGTGACAACACCACCGCGCCTGCCTCAGATCGCGACGCCCGCCCGCGCGCCTATCTCTCTCAGAACACCGGGAGCTCTCCCTTGGCACTGGTGGTCGCTCCGCAGGGGCGCGAGTTGTGGGAGGCGGGCTGGGGCGACTCCCGGCTGTTTCGCTGGCGGCTCGATGAGCACGGCGAACCACAGGGGCTCCCCACCCCCCATCCGGCCCGCGAACAGGGGAAGTCGGAACTCGCATTCACACCCAGCGGCACACAACTCTTCGCGGGAAGCTGGCCCGGCCAGTTAGAGCGCATCGCCTTCGATCCCGAGGGTCAGCCGCGCGTGGGGGCGCTTGCCAGCCTGGAAGTGGCGGGAAAGAGCCTGCCGCTCCCCTTCCTGGCTCCAGGGATTCAGTCGGACTGGGTGCCTCTCGACGAACACCTGAAGGATGGCTTGGGGCGGGCGGTTGCCCGCCTGGTCCTGCGGGGAGGTGATGTCTCGCGGGCCCGAGTCATCCTCGAAGTTCGCCACCGTCCGGAAAGCGGAGAACCGCGGGTCAAGGCGTTCGAACTTGAGCTGATTGGTTCGGCAGCCGCCGTGCTGTTGCCCCGACTGGGCGAGGCGGCGGGCGACGACTACTGGGCCCAGGTCGAATCGTCGACCGATTACTACGAACGTTGCCGCGATTACGCGCGCAAGCATGCCGTGCCCCCCGAATATCGCCCCCGGCAATTCCTCATCTCCAATGGGGTGATCGGCATCGACGCCAATTCCCGGGCACTGGAAGCGGGGCTGGAAGCGGTCGAACTGCTGGGGCACAACACAGTGCAGGTCTGGGGCTTCGCTGGCACAGACGGTGCCCGCGTGGGCCAACGCATCCGGCAGCACCGCCTGCCCCGGGCCCGGGCGGCGATCTACAACCCTCCCGCCTACTTCGACTACGACCGCCCGCAGGTCGAACCGGGGTTTCTCGACACCTGGGCCTCGGGACAGGCCGGTTCGCTGATCGGCCAGGGAGCAGGGACCGACGAACTGGCGCTGTTCCATCTCGCCGACGAGCCTGGCTGGTAC
The DNA here is from genome assembly GCA_903898975.1 of uncultured Planctomycetaceae bacterium. Classification (GTDB taxonomy): domain Bacteria; phylum Planctomycetota; class Planctomycetia; order Planctomycetales; family Planctomycetaceae; genus UBA10511. The sequence continues at coordinate 14,591 of CAIUHT010000984.1, read as the reverse complement.
TTCCCCGCGCAGTTCGCGGAGGTCACCCAATCCTCCGACCGCCTCCGGGTCTTTCACGACTTCCTGCGGGGGAAGGGATTGCAGCCGGCCGATTTGGGAGAGACCACCTGGGAGGCGGTCGCGCCGCTGGGCCAGTCGGCGGCCCGGGCATCGGTCGCCAAGAGACGGTTGCATTATTGGACAGCGCGGTTTTACGCCGAGTCGCTCAGCCAGTCCTTCGCTGCGGCGACCGCCGCTCTGCAGCGCAAGCTGAACCAGCGAGTCCTGACCACCACCAACCTCAACAACTGGCCGGGGCGGTTTTATATCCCGTCGCCCGGGCAGCCCATTGCCAACAACACCGATCGGGGTCCCGACGCGGCGATGGGCATGCCCGACTGGTTCGACCTGGGTCGCAAGCGGGCGGTGACCTGCCTGTGGACCGAAGACTGGTTCGCCGACCACGACGCCGGGCTATGGAGCCTGTACGCCGATCTGCTCCGCTCGGCAACTCGCGAACAAGAGCTCGAGTTTGGCGGGTATGTGGTCGGTCAGTCGACGGGCTGGAGTGGATTACCCGACGGCGGCGCGCTCAAGATGCTCGCGCTGATTGGGCATGGGGCCAAGGTGATCGACCCGTACACGTTCGGGCCAAACGCCGCCTTCGCCGATGGCTGGTCCGACAGTGAAGCCCGCTACCAGTCGCTGTCTCGGGGAATCGAACTGTTGGGTCGGGCCGAGGCGTTGCTGTACCCGGGCCGACCGCGACCAGCCCGCGTGGCCATTGTGTTCCCCCAGGCCAGCCAGGTGTGGAATGACGACGCCCGCGTCCCCGAATACCTGCATGAACTCTACGGCCTGCACGCCGCCCTGGTGCATTCCCACCACACCGTCGACTTCCTGGACGATGTGGCGCTGGCCGAGGGACGACTGCAGGCGGGAGGCTACCGCGCGGCCTACGTGACCGCTCCCGATCTGTCGCTGGTGGCCCAGCAGCGGCTGGTCGACTGGACCCGGCAGGGAGGGACACTGGCGGTGCTGCCCGGTGCCTGCGGCTTCGATGAAGTGCACGAACCAACGCCGCTCTTCGCGACCGAACTGCAGACCGGCCAAGGCAGTGAAATTCCCAGAAAGGCGGCCTTGGGCGTGCACGAACTGGGGAACGCCCCCCGCCAGCGACTGGTACTCGAACCGGGCGCTGGACGATTGACACCGACCAGCCCCGACGACGCAGGCCTCGCGACCCCCTACTCTGTGAACCCGCTGGCGGGTGCCACGGGCAGTGTGCTGGTGCGCACAGACAAAGACCTGCCCGTGCTGGTGGTGCGGAAAACTGGTACTGGGCAGGTGGTGCAATATGGCTGCTGGCCCGGGGCAAGTTACTGGGGAAGTCCCGACCGGGGGGATGTGACGCGCCTGCCCGTCGGCTGGTCGGCGCAGTGGCGCGAGTTGGCCACGCTGCCCACGCGGCTCGCCCAGGTCCCAATCGATGTGCAGGTGTCGGAAGAGTTGATCGAGCCCGCCTTGCTCGAGTCTGAGAAAGGGATCGCCGTGACGCTGCTCAACTGGTCTGGATCACCCAAGACCGCAGTGGACGTGACGGTCAGCGACGTTGGCTTCACCCCCCGCCAGGTGCGGACGGCGCGAGGGGCGGCGGTCGAGTTCCAACATGCCGAAACCACACTGCGGGCCAGACTGCCCCTGAACACAGTCGATGTGCTGCTGATCGAGCGGTGAGTGCGGACCCTGGGCCGATGGGAGCCCGGCAGACCCAAGACCCTGGCGATCACCACCCCCCGCCGCGCTGCGTGAACACCCCATGAACTCCTTCCTCTGGTCGCAGATCCTGGCGGGCGGCGCGCTGGCGTGTGGCCTCGTCTCTTACCAATGCCGAGCGCGACGTGGGGTTTTGACCTGGCTGACGGGGTTGGCGCTCTTGAACGCGGCCCATTTCTGGCTGCTCGATCGCTCAACGCCCGCCCTCATGCTGCTGCTGACCGCCACGCGGTATGCGACCGCGCTCTGCTACCGTCCACGGTGGTTGCAGGGGCTGTTCCTGGCGGTCGCGGTGGCCGGGGTCGCAGGAACCTTCAGCGGCCCTCTCAGCTGGCTGGTGCTGACAGCGGTGATTGCGGGCACCCTGGGAAGTTTTCAGCAGTCTGATCAGGTCATGCGACTCTGTTTCATGATCGGCAACACCTGCTGGCTGCTGCACAATCTGCTCGCGGGAACTCCCGTGGCGACCCTGATGGAAGCGGCCTTCCTGACCAGCAATATCACCGGATACTGGCGGATTTATGGTCGCTTCGATCGCCGACCACCCCCCCCACCTCGCGACACGCCCGATCAAGCCAATTGAACTCTGACCAATTGACCCAGTCCCAGTCCCAGTTGACACAGCCTGTGCCGGTCCCGGTGGTTCAACTCTCCGAGTGGCACCTTCGCCCACCCGTCACACAAGGGGGTGGCGAGTGGGTCGAATCTCAACCAGGCCCAGTCAAGGCTGCGACCAACTCGGGGCTGTGAACCGACCGGGTCCCCGCACGCTGGCTGCCTGCGGCGAGGTTGTTCTCGCTCGAAATTCCGTGGCACCGTCCTCCCTGGGCCAGGCTCCAGAGAGACCCAGTTCGACTGGGCAGCACTGAGCTGAGCTCCCAGTGGCGGACGACCGTCCTGATCAGCGATTGGAACGAATCCCCACGTGGCCTGTTCAAGCCACCTGCTGGGCAATCTCCGGCGGGTCGCCCGAATGTTTCGAGTGATTCCATAGGGGGCTTTGCCGACAATCCAGTCAATGTAATTCCGTCCCCTTGATTTACCTGTTCACTATTCCGGACCGGCATTGGCCAGGAATTCACCTCGGCGATCACGTATTGAAAGTCGCGCTGCGGGAACGGTTCTGACTCCGGCGTTTTCAGGCGTTTCATACACGATTTCCCGCTGTTTTTCCTCGGGCCAAATGGATGTCAAAGAGATTGATGAACAGTCTGATCTGATCAGAGCATTTCTTCATGAATTTTTTTAGTTGACATCCGATCTCACTGCCGATAAATAGTCTTGTACTGTTCGTTTGAACTGACTGTTCTCTTGTGACAACTACATGGTGCCGAAATGAGCGAAGTTCGATTGGTGGTGTGTGAGGCGGGGGGCGTCGGGGGCTTGGTGGAGGCCGGAGCGTACGACCCCACAAAAGGACTGCAGTGGTCGGGGATCGTGCATGGGGGGACCGCCGACCGGGTGATTGCCGCGCTGGGTTCCGACCCCGAAACCCTCGAAGAGCTGGAGATCGCCGCTGCCCGGTTCGAAAAGCCCCGGCGGGGAGACCGGCTCGACCTGGGGATGTCTCCCGGGTTGATCAATCGGTCCCACGATGCGGGGCTGGTTGTCATCGACCTGGGAGCCCGCCTGGTGGTCGTCAACTCGTCCTACTCCGATCCCCAGCCTTCGGGAGAGGTGCGGTATCACAACGGGCAATTCCTGACGGGCATCCGGTTGCCCTATCACCTCGCCCCCGACTGGCTGTTCGTCTCGCAGAACTCGCGCTGGACCGAGTTGGCCGAGGCCCGCCGACGGGAACGTGCCTCCCGCCCCCGGCACGATCTGCGGCAACTGATGTACGGCGAAGGGCTGTTACGCTTTCTGGTCGAAGAGGTCTGGCGGAACGGGTTGACCGCCGGGCGCACCCGCCTCGTCGACGAAGCCCCTGACGACGATTCCGATGACGACGAGGATCTCGACGACAGCGACTTCGACGGGGAGGACGAAAACGCTGCGGCGGACCACGACGACTCGCCCAAGAGCGCTGCGAAGCGCGCCTTCTGGCAGATTCAGCGGATGTTCGCCCGGGTCCACGCGGCCTGGCTGCTGTCACCCAACCCGTTGATCGCAGGGCAGGCCCCCCGGGGCCTGCTCATCCGCGGTCGCAGGCATGTGGGCCAGGACATCCAGGATCGGTGCGATGCATGGAGCCTGTTGCAGCGGTCTCCCCCGGGGGTCCCCCGCGCCTCGGCCGCCTGGCAGTCTGGCCCCCCCGGCGATCACGAACTGATCCTGCACTACGACCTTGTGCGGGCACTGCTGAACTCGACCTGGCAGGCCCGCCAGGCCTGGCTCGATGGGAATGCTCCCACACTGACCTCCGAAGTGCCCACTGCTCAAGTTCCCACTGCTGAGTTCTCCACGGGCGATGTGCTCACTGCCGAGATTCTCGATGCCGAGGTCGCCCGGCTGGCCATCTTCCGCGACACCTGGCTCGACAGTCCGCACGACGACCTGGGTGACCGCGTTCCTCGCCAGATCATCGAGCGGGAACGTTCCCGCCTGCCCATCGAGATGTCGGCCAAGTCCTCCACGTGCGGGCCAGACTGCCCGTGCTGCCAGATGCTGTCCGAACTGCCAGGGCCCTCGTTCTGGTTTCTCGAATCGTCGTACTTCGACGAAGAGTTCGCCTTCAGCCTGGTACACGAGACCCGGCAGGACTACGAAGACGATCCGTACATCCGACCCGAAGATGAGTACTCGATCAGCTATCGAGGCGGATGCGACGACGATGAAGAATCTGAGGACAATTCAGAAAACCCCTGGAAAGCCGGTCCAACAGCTCCCCTGAAGGCGGGAGCCCCGCCCGATGCGGGCCCGTCGCCAACGGTCGGGGGTGGCGGCCACCTGGTCTCTTTGACCTCGTCATCGCCCGGCGACTCAACTCCCCGGACGGGTCCCGACAGCACCCCGGCCGCCACCGCTTCCCGGACCGGTCCGCAAGGCAACCAGCGGCTTGGTGGGGAACGACTGGGAGGCGAGTTGCCGGGTGCGGGCCTTATCGACGCCAGCCTCGGCAGGGAAGAGCCGGGCCTGGCCGCTGAGGGCCAGTCACAGCCCGTAGGGGTGGCCGAGGAGGAGGATTGGCTGATCGATCCCGAGGAGCCGTCTGAAGGTCATCTCCCTCTCCGGGTCCAGATGCTGGTGCTCACCTGCCAATTGAACAATCTGCTCGACGCGCTGCGGGGCCCCCACTGGAACGAACCGCCGGCACCCGAGATCGCCGAGCGGATGACCCGCCTGACACATCATTTCAACAACCTGGTCGAAGTGGTTCTGCACGAGCCACAATTCGAGCGGCGGATGGTGCTGGTCGAACCGGTCGCGAACCGGCTGGCGCTGGTGATTCGCGAGATTTCCGACCTCAGACCCCATCTGTCGCGCGCCTGTGGCATGCTCGAGCGACGCCTCGAGACACTGGTCACCAAGGTGCTGCACACGAAGGACGACTCGGGCTCGCCCGAAAACGGCTCGGCGCCGGGAGGCCTGATGCCCTGATTACCCAGCATCATTCGAGCGGGAACCGCGTCTCCCGCTGACTATCCCGGGCGCGACGAAACACGGTTGGTTGCGCCTTCGCAGGCTCACCCGCGGCCTGAGCAAGGAGACTTGCCAGGCCGCGACGCGAGCCCGACACCGGTCCGAGGGTGTTCGCTGCCGCAGCCAGTCGTTCGTCGCGGCCAGTCGTTCGCCGCAGCGACGCTGGGAAACAGGACGTGGCCGAGTCCAACTCGGACCGCTGTGACTGGTTCTGCGGCTGTCGAGAGTCACTCACCGCGGCCGAGACGGACATCGGAGCAGCTGGGCGGGGGGCCCGGACTTGGGGTCCGAACGGGGGCTCCGGGCAGATGGCTCCGGGCAGATGGCTCCGGGCAGATGGTGCCGGGCAGATGGTGCCGGGCAGATGGTGCCGGGCAGATGGTGCCGGGCAGATGGTGCCGGGCAAGTTCCCACGCCCTTTGAACCGCGTCTGGGGTCAAGGACGAGGGGATCGTGGCGACTCTACTCGACTCGCCGTTTTGTTCGGCGTTCGGGCTACGTCCCGGATCAAATCCCTCGGGAGGCTGCCGGCCCGTGGACCGATTTTCGCTCCTCAGGCGGCGTGAGTCGTGCTGGCGATTCTTGAACCAGGGGGCACCCCGCCCCGACCTTCTCTCCCCGATCCACACACTCTCCCGGGAACAAGCCCGGCGACAATCGCTGTGGTCGCGGTGAGGAAGGCGGGGCGGGGAACCTTGGCTGCAGGGCCGCCATCCCTCATGCGACCCGGCAGGCCGATGTCGCGCCTTCGTCAAGGGGAGGAAGCGACCGGCAGACATCCGCAAGGCTCCTGGTGATGCAGTGGTGCAGCGTGAGCCATTTTGGGGGTCGGCCAACCCCGGCTGGAGCAGCTGGCAGGAATCGCTCGGCTGATTTGCCGTTGGAATTGGCGTCGGCAATCACAGGCGGTGGGTTCCCCCTGGCAGGAGTGGGCAGGGGGCTGTGATGCGTACGTTTGAGTATGCGGGGGTCTTAAGCAGCGGGGGTCTTAAGAAGTGGCAGGCCTAAAGAAGTGGGCTGGGGGACCGGGGGGTGGTCCGCCGGCCAGCCACCACGAACTTCTCGGGTTGGGGCCGGTTCCGCCGGGGCGGAGCCCCGTGCGGGGCCGGTCTCCCTCTTTCCTTCCCTTCGACACCCCGTACGATTCTCGCGCGGCGGGCCGAGAGACTTCGGCACATCAGCGTCGCTGGTCGGCCTGGTGGCCTTCTCTCGAGAAGTCATCCCCTCCTGGCCGGTCAGTTTGCCCAGCCTGCGGTCAGTGTACGGGTCCAAATGCGCGCAGCGGAATTGCCCAGCGGTGTCAAACAGCTTCTGGAACGCGAGGGGCTGAATGGGGTGCCTGTTGTGCTCTCGGCTCAGACCGATCTCGGTCTCCGCGGAGAGCCCGGCTCGGAATGGCTGGTCATGACCGAGCGGAATGTGTCGGTCGTCGCCGAGCAGCCCGAACCGTACCTGGTCAAGAACGTGCCCGTGGCCGAGGTGGGCAAGTTCCGGTCGGTCGCCACGATCGGCTCGGGATTCGTCCAGGCGCATGTCGATGGGGCGTGGGTCGATCTGCTCCGGCACTCCAATGGGCTGGCCCCCAGATTCCACCGGGTCGCGGGGCAGCTTGAGCACTTCCGCGCCGAGGGAGAACTGGGGCCCGAAGAGGTCGAGTCGCCCGATCTGCTGCATTGCCCGCAGTGTCAGCAGAGACTCCCCGCCAAGGGGGAACCCTGCCCGCGGTGCCTTCCCCGCCGGGCCATCATCGGTCGCCTGTGGCGCATTCTGCAGCCTCACTGGCGAACGGCGGCGGCGATGTCGGCACTGATGCTGGCCGGGGTCGCGATGGAACTGGTCCCCCCCAAGCTCCAGCAGTACCTCGTCGACCAGATCCTCGAGCGGGGCGAGGGGGCTCCCGACGCCAGGGGGCTGATGCTGGCCCTCCTGCTGGTGGTGCTGGCCCTGGCGGCGACCCGCGTGCTGCTGGGGGTTATCAACTGGGGCAAGGGGGTGCTTTCCACGCGCGTGGGTGCCGGGCTCACCTTCGACCTGCGATCGCAGCTCATGGCCAAGCTGCACACGCTGGGGGTGGGCTACTACGACAAGCACCAGGTCAGCTCACTGGTCAGCCGGGTGGCCTACGACAGCGAGGTGCTGCACACCCTGCTGCAACAGGTGACCGGGGGGTTTCTGCTGCAGATTGTGCAGGTGGTGGCAGTGGGGTTGATGCTGTTCACCCTCAACGCCAAGCTGGCTCTCTTCACGCTCATTCCCGCCCCGCTGGTGGTGGCGGGGAGCCTGTACTTCTGGCGGCGGGTCTACCCGGTTTACTACCGCTACTGGGATTCGAGCAGTCGGCAGGCGGGAACGATTTCGGGCATGCTCTCGGGCATCCGCGTGGTCAAGGCGTTTGCCCAGGAACCGCGGGAGTCCGAGCGGTTTCAGCGCGCCAGTGAAACGCTCCGCGACTCCCGCGTGCGGGTCGACAACGCCAATGCCTCGTTCTCGGCCATCATGGCCCTGGTCTTCAGCCTGGGGGGGCTGATTGTGTGGTATGTCGGCGGGCGCGATGTGCTGGCCGGGCAGATGACGCTCGGCTCGCTCATGGCGTTTCTTGCCTACCTCGCGATGTTCTACGCCCCCCTCTCCACCCTGTCGCAGCTCACGACCTGGCTCACCAGCTTTCTGACAGGCTGCCACCGGGTGTTCGAACTGCTCGACGCCCCGGTAGAGACCCGGGAGCCCGAGCGGGAAAGCCGGCCCGACACGGTCCGGGGCGAGATCGCTTTTGACAACGTCACGTTTGGCTACGAGCGGCACAGACCGGTGCTGAAGCAGGTGAGCTTTCAGATTGAACCGGGTCAGCGGATCGGCATTGTGGGTCGCTCGGGCAGTGGCAAAACCACGCTGGTGAACCTGATCAGCCGGTTTTACGACGTGGACGAAGGGACCATCCGGCTCGACGGAGTCGACCTTCGGCAGTTGTCGACCGCCGAGCTGCGCCGGCACGTGGGAGTGGTGCTGCAGGAGCCGTTTCTATTCCGGGGCACCTTGTTCGACAACCTCGTTTACGGTCGCCCCGGTTCGAATCGTGACGAGGCGTTGACCTCGGCCCGTGCCGCGCAGGCCCATGAGTTCATCCTCAAGAAGCCCCTGGGATACGACACCTGGGTGGGCGAGCGGGGGGCGGGACTGTCGGGAGGCGAGCGGCAACGACTGTCGATCGCCCGGGCCCTGCTATACGACCCCCGCGTGCTGATTCTCGACGAGGCGACCAGCAGTGTGGACACCGAATCGGAGCAGGCGATTCAAGACGCGCTCCGCGTGCTGGCCCGCGGCCGCACGACCATCGCCATTGCCCACCGGCTTTCCACGTTGAAAGACTCGGACCGCATCTTCGTCTTCGAAGAGGGACGACTCGCCGAGCAGGGCTCGCACGCGGAACTGATGGACCTCGATGGCACCTATGCCCGGCTGGTCAAGATCCAGACACAGTTCGCGCACGAGAACCGGGTCGAAGCGCTGCTCGAGGCGCAGGCCAGCCCGGCTCGCCAGGCGACCGCCCCCTCTGTCAGTGCGACCGCACCCGCTGCCAGCGCGACCACCAGCCTGGCAACGGGCGACAGCCCAGACAAATCGACCGCCGCGGGGGAACCAGCCGAGCTGATCGACTTGGCCCCCCGCTGGCTTGAGGCCGGCGTGGTCCGCTTCTCATGCGGCCGCCTGCAGACGCTCGATGTCGAGTTGGCGGACGGAACCAGGCACCGCGGCCTGGGGGCGGTCCGCTGCTTTCCGGCGACCGAGCCCGAGCGGTACATCAGCCTGTCGGTGTGTGATGAAGGGGGCAAGGAGCGCGAGATTGGCATTGTGCGTGACCTTGGGGAATGGCCCGAGGAGACGCGGGCGCTCATTCTCGCCGCGCTGGACCGCCGGTATCTCCTCCGGCGGATCGACTCGATCGAACGGATCGACCTCAAGCATGGCTGTCTCGAATTCACCGTCGGGACCCCCTCCGGCCGCCTGCAATTCACCATGCGTTGGTCGCAGAGCCAGGTGCAGGACTTTGGCGAGCACGGCAAGATCCTGCTCGACCTTGAGGATAACCGGTTTCTGATTCCCCACCTGGGGCAGCTTCCCACCCAGCAGCGGGAACTGCTGCAGCGCTACATCTACTGGTAAGTCCTCCTGAGCGACGCGAGCGCGGCTGGTCGCCTGCCTCCGCCCCCAGGGGTGTAGCGTTCCAGCATCTCCAGTCACTGACGGCTTGCACGCCAGCGAGTTGCCGGTTTACGTGAGGGAGTAGATGCGGTTCCGCACTCCGTCGAGGCGGAGCGGTTCACTGTAGTGATAGACGCGGGCTCCCCCGGGGACGGGAGTGGGGGCCCGCATGAGCAGTTCGATGAAGTCGGGTGAGTTGAACGCGCCGAAGGCGAGTTGCAGCCCCTCGATCTGCTGTTCGAAGGGAGCGTCACCGCGGGGAATCAGCAGTGGACCGGTGTCGGTCTGATAGATGTCGTCACGCTCATTGACGTTGAAGGTCTTGATGGGGTAGGTGAGCCGGACCGTGCGGGGTCCATCGCGGTATTCGGTGACCGCCACGAGGGGACGATGCTGGTAGGTCGCCTCGATAATCTCGCGGGGGGTCGGTAGCTCTTGAGCCGGGGCGGGCTCGAGGTGGATGGTGAGGCGATCGAACGCCAACGCGGTCTCGCCCGTCTGCCTGTCGGGCTGCGGGCGACCCAGCCCATGCAGTTCAACCCCGGCCTCGTGGCCGATGAAGGCGTAGGTCTTGATATTGAGAAACCGCTGGGCCGACACGACCGGGATGAAGTCGGAATTGGGCGTGGTCCAGATGTCGCGGGGCACACCGACCCGCTCGGTCTTGCAACTGACCCCCAGCACGAAGGTCTGGGAGCGGTTCTCCGCGGGCTGTTCCAGTTCGCAAATGCAATCGAGCTGGATCCGGGCGTTGTTCAGGCTGTAGGGAGGAGCGTGCGACACCGTCTGGGGGGGTTTTTTAAGGGTGTCGATCCGAAAGGTGAGGAACGACCGCGAGAAGTCGATCGATTGCGACATGGGTCAGCCTGTCAGGAACTCCCGGTGATGCGGCACAAACAGGCACGGGGGGCCTCCCCGTCTCTGGCTGGGTCCCGGTCCACCGTCGCCCGGTTCCCACCCTTAGATATCGCATTCGGCCAATGGGGCGTAGTCTGCGGCCCAAGTCCGGGCAGCTGGAGAGCAAACGTCCCTCGCCCGCCCCGCCAGGCCGTGATCTGGCAGTTTCTCCCGGGAGGCCCTCCCGCAGGGGTGGATCGCACTCGATTCGTGAAGTTTGTCGATCCAGGCGGCGCGCACGCCGATCACCGAAAGCTGGTCGGGCACCGGCTTGGAAAAACTGCTGGTTTTGCCGGGCCAGTTCACAATCGGAAACCACCCTTCCCGCCTGTGGAACGATACTTTAGAGTCACCCTAGAAGGCCTGGCTGGCCGAGTGTCGATCTCCCCGCTTTCGCCACGAAACGGAACTGGATGTTCGCCTTTTGAGCCGGGCTGCTGGTGCCCCATTTCACCCCGAGTGGCGGCGGTGGGCGGTGTTCAGAGTCACCTTTGAAAGAGGAAGTCGTAGCGTACCATGGCTGAGCAGAAGGCAACGAACGTCACCTGGCACAATCACGCGGTCTCGAAGGCCGAACGGTGTCAGTTGAACGGTCACAAGGGGGCCATTTTGTGGTTCACGGGGCTCAGTGCCTCGGGCAAGAGCACGGTGGCGAATGTCGTCGATCATCGTCTCCACCAGATGGGCAAGCACACCTACGTGCTGGATGGCGACAACATCCGCATGGGGCTGAACAAGAACCTCGGATTCTCGGCAGAGGATCGGGCCGAGAACATCCGCCGGATCGGCGAGGTGGGCAAGCTGTTCGCCGGCGCGGGAGTCCTGGCCTTGACCGCCTTCATCTCTCCCTATCGCAAAGACCGCGATGCCGTCCGGGCACTGATGGAACCGGGCGAGTTCATCGAGGTCTTCATGGACACCCCGCTCGAAGTGTGCGAGGCCCGCGACCCCAAGGGGCTGTACAAGAAAGCCCGCGCGGGTCAGATCGCCAGCTTCACTGGCATCAGCGATCCGTACGAGGCCCCCGAACACGCCGAACTGCGACTCGACGGGACCAAGCCCATCGAAGAGCTCGCCGAAGAAGTCATCGCCTACCTGAAGTCCAAGGGGCTGATCTAACCCACCAGCTCCCCAGTTCTCTCCCGGGGTCCACTGCGAACCCGCGGGAAGTAAAGGGGGCTTTCTGCGGCGCAAGTCGCGGCGACTTACTGCCGTGCCCGTGCGTCTGAATGCATCAACCGGCGGTCGAGTCGCACTCGACCGCCGGTTTTTTTACGCCCATTGACGGGTCATCGGTCCGCGGGGTCCAGGGCAGGCAGGCACCCCGAAGTCAGCGCCTGGTTCATTCACCGCACCAGCCGCCAGCCCGCCGCTCGGCACCCCACTTCGAAACGGTCGCGACCCCCGCAGGCTGCCACGCCGATCAGCCCCGGCCGAATGCGGGGAACTCAAGCAGCACCTTCTGCGCGCCATCCCGGCGATCGCGGAACGTCTCGAAGGCGGTCTGGACCTGGGCCAGGGGATAGGTGTGGGTGATGAGGGGCCGCAGATCGACCCGGCCCTCGGCCAACCACCGCATGGCGAGCGGGAAGTCGCGGCGGAAGTCGGGGTTCACGCTCGTGTGGATGGTGGCGTTCTTGTAGAAAAAGTCACGCCACCGGACGCCGTCGATCTGCTCGGGGGGAACCCCGAAGTACAGGATCCGGCCCCCATGCCGAACCAGGCTGATGCAGGTGTTGAGCACCTGGTCGGCATGACCGACCGCCTCGACGACGATGTCGGCGAGTTCACCTCCCAGCAGCGACTGGACCCGCGCGACCGGATCTTCGCGGGTGACGTTGATGGTCGCGGTGGCCCCCATCTTGGGGGCGAGCGCGAGCCGCGAGTCGAGCTTGTCGAGCACAATCACCTCGCGGGCCCCCATGTTCGCGAGCATGCGGGCGTACATCTGCCCGATTGGCCCCGCCCCGACAATCACCACGTCCTTGTCGAGCACGTTCGGGAGCTTCTTGAGGGCGTAGAGGACGGTCCCCAGGGGCTGGGCGAGCACGGAATGGTGCTTGTCGAGCCGGGGGTCGAGAGGAATCGCCCGGTCCTCCCCCACAACATACCGCTCGAACATCCCACACTGGTTGACGGGGACGGTCAGCACCCAATCGCCCGGCTTCCAGCGGGAGCCATTGGTGGCGGTGACCCGGCCGACCATTTCATGAAGCGAATGTCCGCGGGTGCGGGCGGGAAACTCCGGGGCCTCGCCATTGAAGTAGGGGAGATCGGACCCGCAGAGGCAGGCGATGTGCGGTTCGAACACAATCTGCCCGGACTGACCGGGAGGGGGCGCCGGGGGGAGTTGCGGTTCGGGGACATCGATCAGCTCGATGCGGTGGGGGGCGGGAAAGTGACCGGCGAGCACCTGGCGAACTCCTGGCGGGCGGAACGGACAAAGCGAACAGAACTGGAAGAGCGTAACGACAGAAGACTCATTACGCACCGCATCTCATGGCACCCCATGTCTGTACGAATGCGCAGATTTCCCCCAGCCGGGAGCAGCAGAACGACCCTGAACAGATCGTTGCGACCGACGGCGGGGAGGTCGAGCGGCACGACAATCGCAGGCCTTGGCGCCGGGACCGATTCCGCCGTCTGAAAATTCTCGAAATTTTTTCGGCGTCATCTGAGGGGTCGTTTGCGATAGAGACTATAGGGGCCTCTGTTGGCTTGGTCGCCAACCGGGTTTGTGTACGGAGACATCAACCCGGCATCGCCGAGGCCTCGGACTCGTTCTTGAGGAACCTACCGAGATGAATGGATTGCGAACGTGGCTGGGGGGCGTGGGGCTGGGCTTGTTGCTGGCCAGCCTGGGCGAAGCGGGGTCGATGCTCACGCTGTTCGACTCGACCGCCCCGAATCTCTCGGCACTGACCCGCGACGGGCAGACATTCGCCGGTTACCTGCCCGGTCCCTACGGCTACGCCGGTCGCTTGCAGAATGGGACACTCACCTCCATCGAGGACCCGACCGGCCCGAATGTTGACAGTGTGACCGGCATTTCCAACAACGGGAATGTCGTCACCGGGGACCTTTTTCGAAACGATTTCTCGGCATATCGCTGGGAAAACGGAGTGTTGGAGGCGCTGTTGGGTCCCGGAGACACGTTCTCGTTCTCTGGACTGGGGAACAGTGTCTCTGGTGATGGCAGTGTCGTGGTCGGGTACGCTGGGGGAGGGGAAACCTCCGGAGCGGCGTATTGGCAGGGGGGCGTGAGGACTTTCCTGCAGGTCCCCGAGGGGACAATTGGCAGTAACGCGGACGCCATCAGTGCCGATGGCCGGACGATTGTCGGCAGCATGACCGACCTCAACGGAACCCATCCGGTTGTGTGGCGTGATGGGGTGATGAGCATCCTGCCCGATCTCCCGGGTGGCACCGACTACCCCAAGGCAATCAACGTCTCGTCGGATGGTTCGGTCATCGTGGGTGTGGTCGACTCGGCCTTGGGCTATTCCATCGCCCGCTGGGTCAACGGCGACCTCGAGGTGCTGAAAAGTCTCTCAGGTGGCGGCTTTGGACCGGGGGGTCACGAGGTGTCCGACGATGGGTCGATCGTGCTCTGGGCCCCCGGATTGAACAGCGAGATCTGGCGGGAAGGAATCGGCAGCAAAACCTTTGCAAGGTATGCCGAAGTCCACTTCGGACTCTCTTTCCAGAATGCTATGCCGAACCTGATCGGAGTGTACGCGGGCGAAATGACCCCCGACGGAAACACCTTTGGCGGGGTCTTGCTTGACGAAAACTACAACGCGAAGTCCTTCATCGTCTATCTCGACCCATCCGAGTTCGTGGTCCCCGAGCCCTCCTCGCTGGCAGTCATTGGCTGTGCCGCAGTGGGAATGCTGTGGGCGGGCCGGCGGGCCCGGTCCCCTCGCGGCTGAGTCAGCGACCAGCCTGGTTCTCTCCATGGCGATCTGCCCCGCGAGCCGCTCTGAGAACTCGCGGGGCAGATTCGCCCAATTCCGCCCTCGCTGAAAAGCATTGCTTTTGATGGCCTCCCAGCCCCGTTCGGCCAAGCCACGGCGCCCTGGACACATACTGTGGTCGAAGAACGGTCGGGAACCAACTTGATCGAGTGGTGGGATTTCGGGAGGGAGGCCGGGCTG
>CAIUHT010000983.1 GCA_903898975.1 uncultured Planctomycetaceae bacterium | reverse complement strand
CAGCCGGCTGGTTGCAGTCGAGGAGTTGCAGCAGCAGCGAACCATCGGACTGCAGGCGGGGCCGCATGCCCAGGCAGCTGGAACGGGTCGCTTCCTGGTTCGGTCCCGTCGGCTCTTCCACCGACAGGCGGGTCGCCTGTCCATCCTTGAGCGTGACCCGCGACCGGGCCACCACGCTGACCGGTCCACTGATCCGCAGCTCCTGCAGCAATCGCTGCTGGCTGCCGGTCAAGACCCCCAGGCTCAAAGCGGGATCTTCTTCAGAAGACTCCGCCGAGGCCAGCCGCACTTCTCCGCGCCGGGTCGACTCCTGGAGCGAATGCAGCTCGAAGCCCGCCCGGCGACTGGCCAGCTGGGTCAGATCGACGCCCATCGGCCGATTGGGCGAGAGCCGAATCGCCACCGCCGTCACGTCGAGGACCAGCGACTGTCGCTCGGCCCGCCCGGCGCTGGCTGTTGGGTTCGCCGCCGGAGTCGTTGGCAAGGGAGTGACCCCCGCGGCCTCGACACTGGCGCGATTCGTCGCGGCGGGGCGAGTCGCGGGAACATCGACCTCGTCGGCCAGACGCCGCAGCCGGGCAAGATTGGTGGGGGTATCGCGGACCACCACAGCGGGACGGGCCGCATGGTTGCCCACTCCCGCCCGTCCCGAGGCATCCTCGGTCGAGCGGATATCACCGACTCCTGCGGTCAATTGCGGTTCAAGCAGGCGGGCCAGTTCGGCCGCCGACAGGTGCTGCGGGGTGAAGATCTCAATGGCGGTCTCGGCCCGGCGGGTACCAGCGGCCAATTCCCCAGCGGCCAATTCCCCAGCGGCCAATTCCCCAGCGGCCATTTCTCCAGTGGCCGCGTCGCCCGCGACGCGCTCGGCCGCCGACGACAATCCCTCGGTCGCCACCTCAACCGGCAGCGGGGGCGAAGACAACCGGGCTGCGGTGCGGGTCAATGTCAGGGTGGGTCCCGTGGTGGTGCTGGACTGGGTGGCCCCTTCTTCCAACAGTTCGATCCGCTCATCCTGCGGGATGGCCGGCGCGGCGTCGGTCGGGGCCGCAGGTGGCTGGTTGGGCGTCCCCTCGGTGCTGCCCGA
Source organism: uncultured Planctomycetaceae bacterium (assembly GCA_903898975.1). Lineage (GTDB taxonomy): Bacteria > Planctomycetota > Planctomycetia > Planctomycetales > Planctomycetaceae > UBA10511. The sequence continues at coordinate 902 of CAIUHT010000983.1, read as the reverse complement.
AGTCGCCGGGCGCTCTTCAGGGACCGCTGTGTGTGCCCCCGGGGCGTCTTCCGCAGGCACCTCGGCTGCGGGGAAGTCGCTGGTGGCATCGTCAGTGCCTGGGCGTTCGCGCAACTCGGGCTCGTCGCCGACGGGAGCGGTCTCTGCGTCTGGCATCGACGTCGTCGTGGCGGGAAGTGAGGGGCTGGGCCGAGGGTCGGCCTGCTCCAGGTCGGGGAGCGATTCTTCGCGCGGGGTTGGGCTGGCCAACTCATCCTGGCGTGCCGGGGGCGCTGCGTCGATCACTGCAGCGGTGGCAGGTTCGTCATCGCCAGGTTCGGCAACGCGGGGTCCCGGCGCGGTCTCGGTCGCGGGCAGACCGCGGGCGACACGCGAGGGGGCCGCTTCGGGCTCGTCAGCCGACTCAATCCCTCCGTCGAAGGTCAGCGAGTTCGACGCCTCGGGTTCGTCGATCTCGGGCACTTCGCGGTCAGCGGTGGCAGGCGGAGCCTTCACCGAGCGCGAGACCGAATGCGAGCGATTGGCCACGGGGGGAGTTTCCACCGCGGTGGCCCCCCGCTGCCGGGCGGTTTCCAGCAGCTGCCGGAACTCACGAACAAACTCGACCGACTGGTCCCCAGCCCCGCGCGAGGTGGTGTTTCGGGCAAACCGGTCAGGCAGGTTCGAGAGGTTGGAGACAATCTCATCGAGTCGCCGCTCGATCCCTTCCAGTCCCTCTCCGCGGGCCGAGACCGTGCGGAGGGGCAGGTCATCAGCAGAGCGCGGGCGGGTGGCGACGTGCGCGGGGGCTTCCGGCTCTTCCTGGATTCCCTGCTCCGTGAACTTCGGCCCCTCGGAAACTGACGCTTTCGACGATGGGCCCGGCTTGGCCTGGGCGACCGACGTCGGGGCTGCGTTGACCT
>CAIUHT010000982.1 GCA_903898975.1 uncultured Planctomycetaceae bacterium | reverse complement strand
GGGTGGTCGCGGGGATGGAGCGGCGCGGAGGGCGTGGGCCCACGCAAATGCCGCGAGGCGTCGCGCCGCGCGGCGTGATGAAACGCTGTGGCCTCCCGGGTCAGCAGGAGGCCACAGCCGCTGCGGGTTACTGCTTGACGGGCGAGTAGTCGACCAGCGTCATGTAATGCTTCTCGACCTTGGCGACAATCTTCCCATCCTGTTCCGAAGCCGCCTGCACCTTCTTCCATTCGGGGTCGGCGATGAACTCGCTCCACGACTTGTCGGCGGCGGCCTGGTTCTTGTGCGAGACGACGTAGATCAGCGTGTTGTCGCGGGTCTTCTCGTCGGTTGGCACCCAGTACATGTGGTTCTTCATGCCGTGCTTTTCGAAGAGCTTCGCCGTGTGATTGCGAAACCGGGCGTGCAGCGCCTCCAGCCGGCCGGGGAGCGTGGTGTAGATGCGGAGTTCGTAGAGGCGGGGTTCGCCTCCTTCAGGTTGGGCGGTGGTGCGACCGGCGGTGAAGGCGAGCAGGGTGCACGCCGAGAGAATCAGGCCGAGGCGGAGAGTGCGATTCGCAAGCATGAGGAGCATCCGGGCGGGGGGGGCAGAGAAACAGCGGCCGCGACCAGACGCAGCCAAAAGAAGACCGAACGGGCCAGGGACAGGCCGGCCATGGCCCAAGAGTGCCAGCGGAGGCTCACAGGCGTCGGTCGGCGTCGCCAGGACCAGACCCCCGGGAGGAGACCGGCCACTGAGTGGGCGACAGGCTGGAGAGAAGATATCGACTCGACGCTGCGATCGGCAATCTCCCCCCGCTGGGGCCAGTCGCTACACCGCGACCGGTTCGCACAACCGGCGCAACAGGCAGGGCCGGTTCACCACCGACTTCGCGATGAACAGGGGGCCCGGTGTGTGTCGGAATTGGGAGCGCGGGGAATCGCCACGGGGAGCGCTCTGCTATGCTAGGGGAGGTTCTCCAGCGGCGTACGGTGAATGAGATCATCCGCGTCGGGCGGGCCCGGGGCCCCGATGGGGCTCTCGTTTTTCCAACCCCGTGGGAAGAGTGGAATGCCGCTCACCCCGTGTCGAACCTCTGCTCATGGATCTGCTCAGACCCAATATCGCCCGCCTGGCCCCGTATGTGCCGGGGGAACAACCGCAAGAGCCGGGCTGGATCAAGCTCAACACCAACGAGAATCCGTACCCCCCGTCGCCACGGGTGGTGGAGGCGATCGCGGCGGCGGCCCGGGGGCCGCTGCAATTGTATCCCGACCCGGTGGCGACGCAGTTCCGCAAGCTGGCGGCCGAGCGGTTTCAGGTGGGGGCCGACTGGATTCTTCCGGCGAACGGCAGTGACGAGAACCTGACACTGCTGTTCCGGGCGTTTGTTGACCCCGGTGAAATCGTCGCGTTTCCGTATCCCAGTTACATCCTGTACGAGACACTGGCGCTCATCCAGGGGGGCTGCCCGAAGCGGTTGACGCTGCGGCCCGACTGGTCTTGGGATCTCGCCGCGACGCGGGCGCAGATCGAGCAGGCCAAGCTGGTGCTGGTCCCGAATCCCAATTCCCCCTCGGGGAATCGCTGGAGTGACGACGACCTGCTGGCGCTGGTTCCTCCCCGAGGAGTGCTGGTGCTGGATGAGGCGTACGGCGATTTCGCCGACACCCCGCACCGGGCCGAACTGCTCCGTCGCCCCGAAGCGGCCCGGATTGTGATCACCCGCTCGTTCAGCAAATCGTTCAGCCTGGCGGGAATCCGGCTGGGGTTCGCGATTGCCCAGCCCGAACTGATCGCCGGGATGCAGAAGGTGAAGGACAGTTACAACTGCGATCGACTGGCGCTGGCGGCGGGGTTGGCGGCGCTGGAGGACTGGGGGGCGATGGAAGAGAATTCCCGCCGGATTCGTGTCTCCCGGGAGTGGCTGGCCGGGGAGTTGACCCGCCTGGGCTTCGAGGTGGTCCCCAGCCAGGCGAACTTTGTGTGGTGCACGCATCCCTCGGGGGAGCATCAGGCGATTTACGAGGGGCTGAAGCGGCGGCGCGTGCTGGTCCGCTGGATGCGCTTCCCGGGCGTCGCGCATGCTCCCGAGGGACTCTTGCACGGCTTGCGGATCAGTGTTGGGACCGATGAGGAACTGCGGGGACTGGCTGGGCACCTCCGCGAAGTGCTGAAGGAACTGTCGCTCTCGCCCGCCTGATGGGGCCCCCGTCGCGCGGTTCCCCGAGGCCCCGTGATGCGGGGCCCCGTGATCCGCGGCCCCTTGACGCGGTCCGCGTGATCCGCAGCGATACGTGACCCGAAGAGACAAGTGACCCGAAGAGACAAGTGACCCGAAGAGACAAGTGACCTGAGGAGACACGTGACTTCAGGCGACAAGTGGCTTAGGAGACAAACTGGCGCCGCGTGCCCTGTTCGCCACCGACGGTCTGCGACGCCGACAGTGAGCGATGCCGTGGGGGCGCGAAGGACAACGATTGCCGGGAGTGGTGGTGTGGCACGGGAGTGACGGGCTGTTTGCGGCGGGGATGACCAGTGGCTGATGGAACCCAGGGGAGGTGAGACTGTGAGTTCGCGCGTGGCGAAGATCGAGCGGAAGACAGCCGAGACCGAAGTGGCCCTCGAGTTGAATCTCGACGGGACGGGGCAGGCGAACGTGGCGACGGGCGTGGGGTTTCTCGACCACATGCTGACGTTGCTGGCCCGGCATGGGCTGTTTGATCTGACCGTGCGGGCGCAGGGCGATGTGCATGTCGACTTCCATCACACGGTGGAAGATGTGGGGATCTGCCTGGGGCGGGCCATTCGGGACGCCCTGGGCGACAAGCGGGGGCTGACCCGCTACGGCAGCCTCGCGCTCCCCATGGAAGAGACGCTGATGACCACCGCCGTCGATCTCTCGGGTCGGGCGTGGCTCGTGGTGCAGGTGCGGTTTCCGACGGAAAAGATTGGGGCGTTCGACACCGAGCTGGTCGAGACGTTCTGGCAGGCGGTCGCCGCGAATGGGTTGTTCAATCTGCACTTCGTGTTGCACCACGGCAGCAACTCGCACCATATTGCGGAGTCGATGTGGAAGGGGTTTGCCCGGGCACTGCGTCAGGCGGTGGCGATCGACCCGCGCGAGCGCGATGTGCCATCGTCGAAGGGGACGTTGAGCGGTTGAGGGACCACGGCGGTTGAAACGGGTCGATTCGACCGGCTCTTCTGAAGCGGCTCTTCTGACGCGGCTTTTCTGGGCCGAATCTCCTGGACCGGCGAACGGGCCAGGCACGGGCCGCCGCGCTAAAGGGGTAGAACGAGGCGAACCGTGGCGGATCGGGGCGGGGGACCGAGCTTTTCCCGTGAGGTGGCTCCGTCGCGCCCCGAACCATGTCTCAGATTGGTGCGAGGGCGAGATTGTGCGGGGAGCGTGTAGCAACGCTTGCCGGAGAATTTCCGGACATTGGTGTCCATTGATTTTTGTGGAGACTTGAGAGGGAGAAACTCCCCTCTTTGAGTCCCCATTTTCCTTTCTGGGTCGCTACAATCCGCGCGAAGCATTTGTGAAGAAGGGATGGGGGGCTCCCGTTGCCCCGCCTGGAGTTGAGCACGAATGGACCTGCGAGGGGTCGGTGAGCTCGTGGGTTGGATCCGGAGATTGTTGGGGGAGAGTCGAGTCCCTGTGGTGAAGTCAGCCGCAGGGAATTGCGTGAGGGTTGTGTCAGCTGCTGGGAGTCGGGGCCTAGAAACCGGTCTCCCCGTGGCGCTTGGAAAGACGTGCCGCAGTCTGCCTGTGAGTGAACCTGCTCTCGCCCCAGAGATTCCAGATCGATGAGAATTGAGATCGTCGGGCACGACGAAGCCCACCATGGGAGTCAGTTCCTGATCTCGTATCTGTGCGACCAGCGGGTTGCGATTGATGCGGGGGGAATTGGCGAACTGGCCCCGTTGTCGCGGCAGTTCCAGATCGAAGATGTCTTCCTGACGCACGCCCACCTCGACCACACCGCCACGCTGCCGGTGTTTCTCGACAATGTGTTCAATCCTGGTCCCGAGTGTGTCCGGCTGCATGGACTGCGGGCGACGCTGCAGGTCCTGCAGCAGGACATGTTCAACAATCGGCTGTGGCCCGACTTTATCGCCCTCTCGACGCCTCAGAACCGGTTTCTCGAAACGCACGAGCTCGAACCCGAGCGGGCAGTCACGGCCGGTCACCTGAAGCTGACCCCCGTGCTGTTGCGGCACGTGATCCCGACGGTGGGCTACCTGGTCTCGGACGAGCGATCGACGGTGGCCTTCATTTCCGACACGCTGCCGACCGACCGCATCTGGGAGTTGGCCCGGGCCTGCCCGAACTTGAAGGCGGTCTTCCTGGAGGTCAGTTTTCCCAACGCGATGACCTGGCTGGCCGAGGCGGCCGCCCACCTGACCCCCGACACATTCCGCACCGAACTCGCCAAGCTGGGGCGGGATGTGCCCGTGGTGGCCATTCACCTGAAGCCCCGGTTTCGGTCGGAACTCGAGCGGGAAATCCACGCCCTGCAGTTGCCCCAGATTCAAATCGGCCGCGCTGGGCAGGTGTTCGAGTTTTGACTTGAAAGACATCCGCCCGAAGCGCGGCTGACACCGTTGGGCCAGCGCTGGCAGCGCACCACGAGTGCCGACCTCCCCCGCAGTTGCCTCGACCGAACTCGTCCAGCACAGCGGACGCGAAAGCAACTGGTTTGCCGTGCTCCCGATGGGTCGCCGCGGACCCCTCGCTGCAACGCTGTCGCACGACTCAACCGGCCAGGCCCAGCCGATTCAGTCGCTCACGATTTCGTTCGAGGCCAGGCGTCCATCGCGAATGGTCAGCACGCGATCGCCCGGACGAATGTGACTCCGGTCGTGCGTCACCACCACCACGGTTGAGCCGTGTTCTTCACGCAGCGAGCGGAGGTAGCGATACACCTCGGCTCCCGACTCGGAATCGAGTTCCCCGGTCGGTTCGTCCCCCAGCACCAGTTTGGGCCGCTTCAGCAGCGCCCGGGCAATCGCCACCCGCTGCTGTTCTCCCCCGGAGAGTTGATGGGGGCGGTGATGCACCCGATCGCCCAGTCCGACCCGCTCCAGCAAGGCACTGGCGGTTTCGCGGAGGTTGGCCGAGATTCCGGTGGGCAGAAACGGGACCAGCACATTGTCGAGTGCCGAGAGGTTGCCCAGCAGATTGAAGTTCTGAAACACGAACCCAACCTCACGCCGGCGAAACTCATCCCGTTCCCGCGGGCGGAGTTCCCCCAGGGGGCGTCCGAAAATACTGATCGATCCGGCGTCGGGAGCGTCGAGCCCGCCCAGCAGGTAGAGCAGGCTGCTCTTGCCACTCCCCGAGGGTCCCACGATGAACGTCAGGCTGCCACGGGCGATTTCGCAGGTCAGGCCCCGCAGCGCCTTCACGGGGATGGTCCCCCGCCAGTAGGTCTTTTCGAGATCCCGCACGGCGATCGCCGGGGGCCGAACGGGCTGGGCATCAACCACGGCGGATTGCCTCCATGGGGGTCATCCGGGCGGCTCGTGAGGCGGGGTACAGCCCCGCCAGGATTCCCAGCACCACGCTGAACAACAGGCTGGCGACCAGCAGTTTGGGGCTGGCATAGAGATGAATGCGGGTGGGGAACTGGGCATTCACCACGAGGGTTCCCAGCCAGCCGACGATGATGCCCAGAACGCCCCCGCAGAATCCCAGGATGGCGCTTTCGAACCCGACCAGTCGCAGCACCTGTCCCCCCGACCAGCCATTCGCCTTGAGGACCCCGAACTCGGTGATCCGCTCAGAAACGCTCATCAGCATGGTGTTGATGATGCCCATGAAGGCAATCGTCACGCCAATGCTGGTCATGATGATCAGGAACAGGTCGAGATCGGCGCTGAACTGCTGGAACTGGTCGGCCCACTCCTCGGGACTGCGGACCTCGACCGAGCCCGGCCCTCCCTCGGCAGTGGTGGTGGAGCTGGCTGGCCCCGCAGCGGTGGGGTTGGGCTTCCGCAGCAACCCGCCCACCTGCTTGGCCAGCGCCTTGTTCCCAGTCACTTCCAGGGCCTGGGCGAGATCGGGTTGCCACGCCCCGGGGGAGCGGCCTGCGAACAGTTCCCTGAGTTTCACCGACAACTCGTCGCGGGACGCCTTGGGTTCGGGTTCGACGTAGAAGTTCGAGACCGTGTCGGTCGAGATCAGCCCTACTTTGCGGGCGAGCGCGATGTCGACCAGGATCGCAACGTCGAGGAACAGCGAGCGGCAGTGGTAAATGCCAACAAT
>CAIUHT010000981.1 GCA_903898975.1 uncultured Planctomycetaceae bacterium | reverse complement strand
GGAAACAAAAAACCAACGCCGGCGCTGGGCCTCGCCGGCGTTGGCTTGTGTTCGATGAGGACCCCCCGTGCAGGGGACCCTCACTGCGGGAAATGACCGAGAAACCCCTGCGGGCCCCCTGATCCGGAGGATCCCTGCGGAGCGTCTCTGGGGCAGGCTCACGAAGGATTCCGCTGGGCACTTCAGGCCCCCCTGTTTCCGCTACTTCCGCACACTCTTGCCCGTGGAGGTGGTCCCTTCCCGGGTGGCGGTCCGCGAAACGCCGTTGCCCGACGCCTTCACCGCGTCATCGGCCTCGGCTTCCTTCGCGGCCGACGCGGTCTCGGTTGGGGCGGCCAACTGCTTCCACCCGCGGACCGACCAGTGCGCGTAGGTGTTCATCACGGCATAACCCAGTTCGTCCAGGTCGGTCTTGAACGAGGTTGCGGTGATGTTCTCGTTGCGGATCACCCGCTGCAGGATGAACCGGCGATTGCTCTTCACATACGCGAAGAAAATGCCGTTCCCGATCATGTCGTTGTCGGCCAGGAGGCGCAGCAGCGCCGTCCGGGGAACATCGCTCGACGACTGCGGGAGTTCGTCCAGCCAGGCCATCATCCAGATCGACTTTTCGTCGTTCGACAGCACCGCCGACATCGAGAGGTTCCATTCCTCTCCCGAGGCGTCCTTTTCGGTGTAGACGAAGTCGTAGGCCTTCTCGCGGAGGGTCCCCTTCAGCCCGGCGGACTTCACCATCCGCCCCAGCCCCTCCAGCCCCAGTGTCCCCTTGCCCGCGGCGGGCTTGGCCACCTCCCCTTCAGCCGCTGTGGACTGACGGGATCCCGCCAGTGTCCCCACGAGGGCGATTCCAGCGGCGAGCCAACCGCGACGGGAGAATTCGCGAACCATTGCCACACTCCTTTGAAAAATCGGCTCAATCAGGGGGCGTCCCTCGCCCCCCTTCAGCACCCCCGCGGGGGCCCGCAATCAAGCCAACGGTACGCTTGTTCCTGCCTCGCCCCCTTGGCGAAACAGGTGCTCCAGGCACAACTGCGACCAGGTCTCGAAATCGGCCAGGTCGCCCAACATGTCCCGGGCTGGAATAAATCCCGCTTCTAACATCGACGCTTCCCGGGCCCGAACTTTCGGCTCTTCCACTTCAATCAGGTGAACCAGCCCCAAATGCACCCGGCCCACCTCGGTCGAGTCGTCGTTCAACAGCCCAATCAGGCGGTTGTCGAGCCGGGTCTCGATCGCCACCTCTTCGTCCAGCTCGCGCTGGAGCGCCTCAAGATAGACCGGGCGCTCACTCCCCTGGTCGGTGCTGGAGATGTGTCCCCCCACGCCAATTGACCGCTTCCCCCGCAGTCGCCCCTCTCCCTGCAGCTTGCCCCGTCGATACTGAAACAGCTGGTCCCCGTGGCGGAAGATGCAGTAGGGAATCAGCTGCTTGAAATTGGGGTCGAGCTCCATCTGGTCGCGGGGCTCGAAACGGATGTGCCGGGGGTCGAGCAGCGCGGCGAGGTACCGCTCGACATCGGTGCAGACCCCCTGGAATTCCCCCAGTTCACGAAACAGCGCGGTGGGGACCACCAGCACCTGTTCCACGGGGGGGGCGGGCGGGTCGCTGGGCGGTCGGTTCATGGGGGGGATCCTGTCAGCAGGGTGCGGAGGGCCATTTCGACATTGGGTTGTCGCATCAGCGATTCGCCCACCAGGATCGCCTGCACCCCTCCCTGGCGCAGGCGCTCGACATCGGCGTGCGTGCGGATGCCACTTTCGCTCACGAACAGCGACTCGCCCGAGACCCGGGCTTTCAGCCGCAGTGAGTGCTCGAGATCGGTCGCGAAGGTCCGCAGGTTCCGGTTGTTGACCCCAATCAGCTCGGGCTCGAGCTTCAGCACCCGGTCGAGATGCTCGGGCTCGTGCAGTTCGACCAGCACGTCGAGGTCGAGGTCGCTGGCCAGGAAGTACAGGTCTCGCAGCCGGCAGTCATCCAGGCACTCGGCAATCAGCAGGATGCAGTCGGCCCCGGCGACGCGGGCCTCGAGCACCTGGTAGGGGTCGATCAGGAAGTCTTTCCGCAACACGGGCAGCGCGACGGCGGCGCGGGCCTGCTGCAGAAAATCGAGATGCCCCCGGAAGAAATCGACATCGGTCAGCACGCTCAGGCACGCCGCCCCGCCGCGTTCATAGGCCCGGGCCAGTTCGGCCACATCGAAGTCGGGGCGGATCAGCCCCGCCGACGGGGAGGCCCGCTTGATCTCGGCGATCACCCGGATTTCTCCCGGTCGCCTGAGGGCCTCCACAAACCCCCGGGGGGGCGGGGCGTCGGCGAGTTGCCGGCGCAGTTCCGATTCCGGACGCCGCTGGCGGGCCTCGGCGACTTCCTCGCGCTTGCGGCTGACAATCTTCTGCAGAATATCGCTCATGCCGCACCTCCGCCACCGATCCAGGAGACCCACACCGAGCGGGTCCGCGGCCCATCGAATTCGCAGAACTGCACCCCCTGCCAGGTGCCCAACACCAGCTCGCCCCGCTCGACCAGCACCTGGCACGACGAGCCCATCCACGAGGCCTTCACGTGGGAATCACTGTTCCCCTCGGCGTGACGGAATCCGGACTGTTCCCGGGGGACCAGGTTGCGCAGTGCCAGCAGCATGTCGTGCACCACGTCGGGGTCGGCATTTTCGTTGATGGTCACTCCCGCGGTGGTGTGCGGGACGAAGACTGTGAGGATCCCATCCCGCCAGCCCTGCGTGGCGACCACTCGCCGCAGATCGTCTGTG
>CAIUHT010000980.1 GCA_903898975.1 uncultured Planctomycetaceae bacterium | reverse complement strand
GATCGACGTATTCGGCGGTGTCGAGCAGCTCGTCGATTTTTGCATCGCGTTTCGCCCGGCTGTCGCGGGGGTCGGCGAGGAAGGCCTTCACCTGCTCGGCGGTGGGGGGCAGACCAGTGAGGTCGATGGAGACCCGCCGCAGGAACTCGGCATCGGTGCACAGCTCGGAGGGGAGCGTGCGGATGTTCTTGAGCTTGCGATTGACCAGCGTGTCGATGTAGTTGTGCTCGGGGGAATCGACCCAGGCGAAGCCGGTGCGGTCACCCAGCACGGTGATCTGGTTGACGGCGTAGGCCCCCTCGTAACGGACGAGGATGGCGGTCTCGCCCCGGCGGAGGGTGTCGACCACGCCACTCGAAGCGAGCGTGCTGGTCACGGTGGCGACGTTGAAGTTGCTGCTGGAAAAGACCGCGTCGCGGGTGACATCGCGGGTCGTGCCATCGGGGAAGTGGGCGATGACCACCTGCTGCAACCGCCGGCCCTCGCGGTCGATGACCGGGTTGACGGGGAAGACTTCGATCTTCGAAACGCGGGTGAGGGTGTCGTACTGGCAGCCTTCGGCGATCCACTGGTGCAGCAGCTTGTAGTGCCGGGAGTCTTCGTCGAAGAGGAAGCCACCGACGTGGGGAACCCCCTGGGTGGGCTTGAGGAGCATGAGGCTCTGGGCGGGGACCGAGCGATTGAAGCGTCGGCCCGAGAGGTCATCGACGAGGGCGAGGTAGTCGTACTCGGTGTCGTAGCCGCGGAGCGAGAGCTTGAAGCCGTTCTTGCCATCCTGGGCACCGTGGCAGGTCCCCTGGTTGCAGCCGACCTTGCTCATGGAAGCTTGGATTTCGCGGACGAAGCTGACCGGGCTGGGCTGAGCGTCGCGGACTTCGACGGGGACTTCCGCCGCGCGGCCGCCGGCGGTGATGAGCAGCCGGGCCTGGCCAGCGGCGACGGGCGAGACATAGCCGTCGGCTTCGAGGCGGGCGGCTTCGCCCTGGAGCTGCAACTGGGCCTCACCGGTGAGGTCGATCGATTCACCGGTGGCGGTCGTGCCGGTCACGAGCACCCGCCGACTGTCGCGGACGCCGTTCAGCTCGAGCCGGGCGGGGAAGATCTGCAACCCGGTGATTTCCGGGCGGGGGGGAGGGTCGGCGGCGACGGCGACGCAGGCGAGCACGCCGGGCAGCAGCCACCCGAACGTCCAGAGAGTCTTAGCACGCATGTCACACCTGAACTCTCCACTGAGTGCCGACCGGGGAGCCCGAGCCAACGACCGAGGGGAGACTGTTTAAGGAGGGAGGAACGGGAGGGGAACGGGGCCCGGCGGGGCCGGCTTACTTGCCAGCGACCGCGGGGGTGATGGTGACGGGGACGAACTCGCGTTCGAGCGTGCCCGACTCGACATTGAAGATGCGAATCTTGCCATCGAAGCCCCCGGTGGCGACGCGGGTGCCATCGGGCGAGAAGCTGGCGGCGAAGACTCCGCGGGCGTGGCCGGGGAGTTCGTGCAGCAGCTTGGCGTCGTCGGTCGAGTAGATGCGGGCGGCACCACCGGTGCCCGAGCTGGAACCGGCGATGAACTTCGACCCATCGGCGTTGAATTCGAGGGCGAAGATGCGGCCGGGCAGCGGGGCGTAACCCCGGATGCGGTTGAAGTCGTCGCCAATCTGGCGGGCCTGCGTGCGGATCATCTTGTAGAGCTTCGGTTCGCCGTCGGCTCCACCACACAGCAGTTCATCGCGGGTCGGGTGCCGGCGGAGGGCCTGCAAGCCCCCCTTGAGGGCGCCGGGGGTGATGCTGGTGATGTTGTCGACGAACTGGCCCGATTCGACGATCGAGAGCTTCATCGAGCGGTCCCGGCTGACGGTGATCATGTGCTTGCCGTCGACCGAGAACGCGGTGTTGAGCACCCAGTCGGCGTGGGCGTCGAACTTGAGTTGCTGGGAGGCGTCGGCGACCTTGAGCACGCGGGCACTGTTGTCGGCTCCGCCACAGGCGAAGAGGGTGCCATCGGGACTGAACCGGCCACCGAAGAGAGTGTCGTTGCTGACGGACGCCGTGCGTTCCAGCTTGCGGTCGGCGACGTTCCAGAACTGCACTTCGCCGAAGAGGGCGGGGTTGCCCCCGGTGGCGGCGAGCAGTTTGCCATCGGGCGAGAAGGCGACCGACGTGATGGACTGCGAGCGGCCGACAAGGCGACCTGCCAGTCCCGAGCCATCGGCCTTGTGCAGCAGCACTTCGCGGAAGCCCGAGACGGCGAGCAGCTGCCCGTCGGGGGACCAGGCGAGGGCCGAGATCACCGGGAGGCTGTGATAGACCGGGGGATTCTCGGGGGAGATGGTGTCTTGAACTTCGGCGGGGGTGTCGTCCTTGGCCCCCTCGGCGATCCAGCGGCGGAGCAGTTCGACCTGCTCCTTGGCGAGGGCCGGGGCGTTCTTGGGCATGTAGGGGGGATCGCCCGTCACGACCTCGATGAGGAGGCTTTCTTCGGGTTTGCCGGGGACCCAGAGGGCTCCCTGTTCGCCCCCCTTGAGGGAGTTGGCGTGGGAGGTCATGAGGAGCCCCCCGCCCGCCTTGGCCGGCTGATGGCAACCGGTGCAGGCCCGCTGCAGAACGGGGCGGACCTGGCGGTAGTAACTGATGGGAGCGGGGGCCCCTGGGGGGGGATCCGCGGCCCACACGGAGGTTGACAGGCCGCAGGCCAGGATCAACCAGGTCCAGACACTCTTGGTGCGCATCGAATGCCGCCTCGCCTGAGGAGATCGACCGACAGGTCGAAGAATCTCGATACGTTAAGGATACCGAATGGCGACGAGAGTGGTAAAGTACGGCTGCCGCGTCGGGTGGGTTTTGGATGGGAGCCCCCCCGGAGGGTGTGGTTGTATTTGACAGGGCGACTGGGCTGGAGCATCTCGCCGAAGTGTGGGACGCCCCGCCAGCGATTGCCCGAGTCGAGGATTTTTCGAGGATCCCAGCCGATGCCAGACCGCGTTCCCCCCGACCGTCCCTCGGAGTTTCCGCCCGAGCGCCCCGCTGGTGAACGACCGGCAACGAATTCTTCGGCAACGAATTCTTGGGGGGAGATCCCGAGCGACGAGGTGATTTGCGAGCAGGTCGCCGGGTGGATCCGCGACGTGGTGGTGGGGCTGAACCTCTGTCCGTTTGCGGGGCCGGTGTGGCGTGGGGAGCGGATCAGGCTGACAGTTTCGCGCTCGACGACACCGGACGAGTTGCTGTTCGACCTGGCGACGGAAATCGCGCGACTGGACAGCACTCCGCCGAGCGAGCTGGAAACGACGCTGGTGATTATTCCCCAGCAGTTGGCCGACTTTGAGGAATACAACGAGTTCCTCGATGCCGTGGACGATTTGCTCAGGCAATTGGACCGGGAGGGGGTGTACCAGGCGGCGAGTTTTCATCCGGGGTATCTGTTTGCGGAGGCGGAACCGGATGACCAGGCGAATGCCACGAATCGCTCGCCGTGGCCGATCATTCACCTGTTGCGGGAAGAGAGCATTTCGGAAGTGGT
>CAIUHT010000979.1 GCA_903898975.1 uncultured Planctomycetaceae bacterium | reverse complement strand
TCAAAGGTCTGCAGGTACCGGCGGACCAGGTCGGCCCCCACCAGCATGGTCAGGACGTAGGCGACCAGCAGCACCAGCAGCGCGGGCCGCAGGGCGGTCGCCAGCAGTCGGCGAATCTGCAGCATCTCACTGCCGAGGGTGGCGAGGCTGTGAAGGGCGACCGGAAGTCGGCCCGCCCGCTCCCCGGCGCGGACGACCGCCGCATATTCGGCAGGCACGCCGGGGCGTTCCTGCTCGAGGGCGGCGGTGAGCGATTCCCCCTGCTGGAGGCGGGTCTGCAACCGCTCGGCCAACTGGCCCAGCGCACCGCGACGGCGGACCAGTCCCGCCAGTCCCTGGGGAAGAGGGAGACCGGCGGCGACAAGTGCCGACAGTTCATCATTGAACGCCAGCAGATCGGCCGTAGACAACGCCGGGGGCATGCCGAACTCGAAGGAAGAGACCCAAACCCGGCCGATCGCGACCCATCCGGAATCGGCCCGAGAGTGAGACTTGAATGTACCAGACCACATCCACCAACGCCCCTCCGGTCCCCTGCGGGGGTCGGGGGATGTGCGAAAATCGCCGCACGCATGCGGCCGCGCGGGGGCGGGCCTCCCGGGACAGCCGACCGGTGCCCGCCAAGAGTGCTCGCCTCGCCATGGACCAGCGGTGTGGTGGTCTCCGCTCGCAGGCCGGGGCTGTGCGTGACGGCAACTTGAACATCGCACTGCGGACGCCGGCCGAAGGCTCAAACCCCGGCCCGGCGAACTGTCTCGAGCACATTCCACGACAGGTAGCCGGCGTTCGCCTCTCGCCATTCCGGCCGCTTCCAGGACTGCCCGTCAATAATCCCTTGGCACTCGGGCACACCGCACCGGCACTCGAACCACATCCCCTCGGTGTCGGTCGTCTCGTAGTCGTAAGTCAGCTCCTCGCCAACCGCGATCGCCCGCCGCGCCACCAGCACAACCTGCCCCTGCACCCCCAGGTTGGGACGACAGGAATGATTGACGACTTCCGAAGTATCGAGGTCAGTCGCCAGGTGCTGGGGCTCTATTGGCCCCAGAAAAAGACCAGGGGCCACCATGCAAATGTGCGTGGCCATCCGCGGATATCCCGGAGCCAACTCCTCAATCTCCCGGTGAGTCCAGACCTTCCCGCCCCAAATGATAACTACCTCTCCCAATTCAATCGGAGCTATGCACCACACACCATTTCCGTGCCGGGCTGACCCGGCGATTTGACATTACGAAGAGGTCCACGAATGCATGCGCATCTCATCACCTTGGATTGGCTTGCTCCACGGGAGCAGTGCGGCCTCTGCCGCGGGCGCCTGGAGGAGCGTAAGGAAAAGAATCTGGGAACCTTGTGACTTACAGACTCAAATGCCCAGCGGCCACTCGCAACGGCAGCCGCCGCGGTCGGTGACGCGGGACAAGTCGAAGCGAATGTCGAGACCGGTGGCCAATGCGACCGGCACGAATCTGTTCCCCGCACAATGTTGCGGGCGATCACGCTGGAGATGCTGATCCACTCTCCCGGAGACCAGTGTGGGTCAGGGGGTGCGCTGGGAGGTGTCGGGGAGTTGTACGGCGGCAGCGGGGGCTTCCGGAGCCGGGTCTTCGGCCTGGTGAGTCTCCAGGAGCAGTACGGCCAGCAGTCCCAGGATGATTCCCAGCCATTCATGCCGGGCCGGCCAGCGGGCGAGATACGCATTCTCGACCACGACCACCAGCAGCACGTGAATGACCGTGATGAGGACGGTGAGGTGGCTCAGCGACCGCTCGGGACTGCGCAGCAACAGGCCCAACATCCACAGGCTGGTGACCCAGCACACCGCCCCCACGGCAAACCACTTCGAACCACCAGTCTTGGCCCACCACGCCACGGCGAGATCCCCCAAAACTCCAACGACCCCCAGCACGCCAATGTAAACCAACACCCGCACCCCCGAGGTGGGGGTCTCGATCGAATCCCATCCCAACATGACGGTTCCTTTCTCAAGAGAAAATGCGCTGGCCCGGCCGCCTCACCAGCGCGCACCCGCCTCCCGTGCGAGCAGGCACCTCCGCACCGGCGCTGCAGAATTCACCCCTGCCAATGCACAGTGGCAGCTGCGCAGAACAAGAGCCCGCGAGCTCGCTGCGCCCGCGCGTCTCGTTCCGCACCGCAGCCATGTTGCTCGGTGCGCGGATGGCCCAGCGCGCAAAGCACCCAGTGGCCAAAATCCAACACGGGGAACAGCCTGCGCGTTTGCCACTGGGCCAGTGCCCGTGGCTTACAGAGTGCCCAGGCGATGCACGTCGAGGGTCACGCAGTGGAACGCGCCACCCCATGACCGGCCATGCCGCCAGCGGACCGGGATGGGGTGGAAGCCCAATCGCTCGAGCAGCCGCAGCAGGTTGGTCTGCCGCTCTTCGACAATCACCGTCCGCTCTTCCCCGTTGATGACCAGCACATTCAGGCCAATCCAGTTGGACGCCTTGGGGCTGCCCGTCAGATAGACCTGCGGGACCATCGGCGGCGCGGGAACCAGGTTCCAGCCCTGCAGGCAGGCGGGGAGTTGTTGGGGGTCGACGTACTTGGGGTTGTACAGCGCGGTCCCCTCGCACAACGGCACGACAATCACGTCGATATGGTCGGGAGAGAGCGAGACCGGGTGCACTCGCACCACCCCCGCGCCATGGTGCCAGTCGAGCACCCGCTGCAGCCACTGGGCCCCCATCTGGTTCGCCGTGTTGTTGATGTCGATGATCACATCCCGCCCCAGCCGGACGCAGTTGGCGGCGTCAAACAACGGTTCCACCTCGTTCAAACCCCGGGGACGGTCGAGGTCGTAACTGGCGTCGAGCAGCCGCGGCCGGGGTGGAGCCACCAGCCACTGGGGGCCCTGCGCGGTCTGCGACAGCAGGTCGCGCACAGCAAACGTCTCGAACTGCCGGCCCCGCGTGGGGGTCGGGGCATCGATCACGAGATCCCCATGAATCAGCGTGATATCGCGGATGTTGATGGCACTTTCGGCCTCGGCGACCCAGTGCGGGGAATGGACCGGATCGGTCCCGTTCAGCCCCTCGGCCCGGTGCACCACCACCCCAAACTGATGCAGGGTCGACTCCAGGCCATCCAGATCTTCGTGGGTCTCTTCGATGACCTGGGCGGGCATCGGACCACACACCGTGAGGGCGGCCTCGGCGGCTGACAGGCGGTCAAAATTCCGCTGCGAGACATCGGCCATCGAGGGCAATAACGCCCCAGCCGGACTCCCCAGGATAATCTCCTGCAGGGGGCCCCATTCATTGACAGACCAGATTCGAGAGATCATCGGCTCAACCATTCTTAAAAGATGTCCGCGAAGGCCCAGCTACACACACGTGCAAAGACTTGGGCGGCCCGGAACATATCGGCACACCAAGGGAATGTCAATCAGACCCGCAACTGCCCAATCTTCACCAAACCGGGGCGAAAGCTGTGGTGTTGCGACCGGTCGAACCGACTTCCCACCCCGGCACAACCCGCACAAATCCCGCCAGTTCTGCCGGAGTCTCACCCGGGTTGTCGCCCCCAGGTTCACTCGCAGCATTGGCGCGGGCCCGGCTCCTCGCTTGTTCCGAGACCGGGGGGGCCATAAGGTCACGCTGGCTCTTTGAAGCGCCACGAGTTTCTCCCCTGTTGTGCCCTTTGTCCCTCAACTTGCGAGGCCTGTCATGCCCGGTCGTGCGCTCTCCCGGTGGTGGTTGCTGGTGGTTCCGTTGTCACTCGCCGCGGGGGCCCTGGGGCTGGCCCCAGGTGCCGCATGGGCCCAGGCCGGCCCCCTGCTGCTCCCCGACGCCAAGCTCGAAAAACTGTTCGAGGGGCGGGTGCTGACCGAGGGGGTCGCCGTCGCCCCCGATGGGCAGGTCTACTTCAGCGAGATCACCTTCTCGCACGTCGCCCGCGATGAGCAGGGGGCGATCGAGGCGGGGCACATCTGGCGGTTTGACCCGACCACGGGCAAGACGGTCATTTACCGCAGTCCCAGCGGGATGTCGAATGGGATCAAGTTCGACGCCCGGGGCCGGATGGTGGTCGCCGAGGGGGCCGACTTCGGAGGCCGGCGGGTCACCCGCACCGATCTCGCCACCGGGAAGACGCACATCATCGCGGGGCTGTACCAGGGCCGGCCGCTGAATTCACCCAACGACATCGCGATCGACGAGCGGGGACGCGTTTACTTCAGCGATCCCCGCTACCTGGGGCACGAGCCGATCGACCAGGGAGTGCAGGCGGTTTACCGTCTCGACACCGACGGGACGCTGCACCGCGTGGTGACCGACGCGGGCAAGCCGAACGGGGTGGCGATCTCGCCCGACCAGAAAACGCTGTATGTGGTGAGCAACGAGAATGGGACGACAGCGATCGAGCGGCTCGACAAGGGGACAGCCACCCAGGCCGACAAGGTGACCACCCCGTTGCGGAAGGGGTTCATGGCGCTGCTGGCGTACGACCTGGCTCCGGAGGGGACGGCGAAGTTCCGCAAGGTCCTGGTGGATTACACGCCGCAGGATGGTCCCGACGGGCTGACCGTGGACCGCGAGGGGAACCTGTGGGTCGCCGTGCGGGCCGAAAACCGCCCGGGCATCTGCGTCTACTCGCCCGAGGGGAAGGAGCTGGCGTATTTGCCGACCGAAGTGCCGACCAACGTCGGCTTCGCCCGGGGGAAGGACGCGAACCTGCTGTACATCACGGCGGGGAAGAGCCTGTACCGCATCCGGGTGAATCGCGAGGGGTACCACCTCCCCCCGGCGAAGTGAGCGCGGGCATTGCGGCGGGAGAGGCCGCCGCAGGCGGGTGACGACGCCATCGCGGATGCCACGGACTGGCGGGCCAGGGCGGGCCTGGTTGCGAGCATGGCCACCCCCCAAAAGCAGACCGGCGGGCCACTGTTCGAGTGGCCTGCCGGTTCGACTGTTGAGGTCAACAAGTTTGGGAGCAGGGAGCGGCGACCTGTTGGCGGATCACGGCGTGGGCATCAGCGTGACGGTGGTTTCTTCCCCGGGTTTGACCTCAACCTCGGCCTCACACTTCCGCCAGCGGACGAGGTATCGCCCGGCGATGACATGCTTCAGGCTGGCTTTGCCTGACTTTGGGTCATCGACCCGACACTCGAAGGCCTTCGGGCTGGGGGGCGGCTCAAGGCCAAGTTCGACCGGGGTTATGGTGAGAGAATCGGAATCATTCTGCGTTGCGGCCACGTTCAGCGGGGTTGGCAATTTGATGCTCAGCGCCCCGCACTCACCGGCGTCAACCGACAAGTCGAGTGTCAACTTACTGTCGGGCTCGAGCTTGACCTGTTTCCACGTCGCCCAGACGTCTCCCAGTTTGACCACCACGACATGCTCGCCCGGTGGCAAGTCTTCGTGCGAATAATACACGCCACCAAATTGGTCACTCCCCAAACTCGAACTCACAATCATCGGTCGGTCTCGACTTATCAGACCCATCCCCGTCATTCGAAAACTTCGACCGTTCTGATTCACTCGCCGCTGAACTGAATGGCCGGTTTTCAGTCCGCCGGCGCCGAGTTGATAGACAGCGGCGGTCACAACGAGGTTGCCCGGACAGCTCTTGATGAAAACCTCGCCAGTGACAGATGGCGAGGCGTCGGGGTTTACCATGATTTGGTAACGCGGGAACCAAGGCCGGATGGTTAGATCGGGCCTGAACAGGATCCCGACCGCAAGCGCGAGGAACGCAACCAACATCAGATAAGTAACCCACTTGCGCCATCGCATGGAATCAGGCTCCAGGAAGCGAACTGCCGGTGGAAACCGGGCGGATTGGAGAAAACCTGCCGATCAAATCCCGTTCGAGCCGCGGAATGCCCTGACCGTGGCGGTTGCCAGGCAATGCCGCGGCTCACCGCCAGGCATGGCATTTCACACGTCAGAGGACGGGGACTCCTCACGGCGTGGGCATCAGCGTGACGGTGGTTTCTTCCCCGGGTTTGACCTCAACCTCGGCCTCACACTTCCGCCAGCGGACGAGGTATCGCCCG
The DNA here is from genome assembly GCA_903898975.1 of uncultured Planctomycetaceae bacterium. Lineage (GTDB taxonomy): Bacteria > Planctomycetota > Planctomycetia > Planctomycetales > Planctomycetaceae > UBA10511. Next base: position 5,431 of record CAIUHT010000979.1, on the reverse strand, counting down.
GCCTTGACTGCGGGGATTGTGAGTGGCTTGGCGGAGTCGTGTTCGCCGTACACGGTGAAGTCGAAGGTGTCGAGTTGGTCGGTGAATCCCAGCTCGAGCGGGATCACACTCGGCAGCTGTGCGCCAAATAGCGACCTCGAACCTTGTTGGTCCTCGGGCAAGTTGAATGTCAATTTGCCGACCGACGTGGCCTCCATCGAGAGATCCAGTTGCAACTCGCTGCCAGCCTCGACGGTGACCTTCTGCCAGGCCCCCCAGACGTGGCCCAACTTCAGCACCACGAGGTACTCGCCTGGCACCAGCGACATGTGCTTGTACCGGATCTGCTTCTCCGGATCTAACCAGATTGATGTCAGATGGGGCGGCGCGCCGGGCCAGAACGTTCCCTTGTAAACTCCTTGCTCGAAAATGACGGTCACCGATTTGTGAACCTTGAGAAGCGGTCCCATTCCGTAGAGTTCGGCGGTGACCGTTACTTCGTTCCCGTCCTTGGGCACTTGGCATAATCCGGTCACGTAGGGGCGATCCGCTGCCGTCGGGGGCTCACGTGGGGAGGGCTGAAAGCCCCCCAGGAAATTTCCCACCAGCGATGTCCCCGGTGGGTCGGTCACCTGAAGTTCGACCGTACCCGACACCTGCGTGCCCTGGCGTTGATTGAACGCCAGGCGGAGCGAATAGGAATCGCCGCGGACGAATTTCTTGTCCCCAAAGGAACTCCCGGGCTTGGGAGTGGTCAATTCCAGCATCGGGCTGCCCGGGTGGTTCTTGCCCAATTCCAGGGTCGCCCCCTCCCAAGCTGTGCTCTGAAGCGGGATGTCCACCGTGATTGCCGACTCAGGGAAAAGGGTCTCCTCCTCGCGGAACGTGGCGAACACGACTTTGAGTCTGCCCTTGTCGTGGCTGATACGAGTGGTGTCGGGCTGAAACGGACGCCCCTTGATTGACCCCGTGAGTGACTGCGGCTGACCACCCGTGGCCGCCCCCCCTCCTCCAGGTGCTCCCGTTGGCATTCCAGTTTTCACGCCCACCGGTCCCCCCGTCGACTTGCCACCGGCGGAGACTTCGGTGGAGCCTCCCGGTGCACCCGCCGGCTGCTTTTGGCATGCCGACAGAGACACGACCCCCAAACAGAACAGCCAAACAACACAGTGCTTCATTGCCATCTTCAAACTCATGGAGCAGAGAGAAACGGCGTCCCATCGCGGACTGTCTCGGACACCACCGACCGTTGGTTACTCCCCTGTGCCAGCCTCCCCCCGCGAACAGCGCCCACGCCGTTTCCATCAGGACCAACAGGAAACAGATGGATACTCCAAGGTGACACACAGAGCAAAATTGCCGCTTGCCGGTACGGACCGAGACCGTGAATTCGGCCATCCCGATGGCCGCATACCCCTCTATCGCGAACCGTTGCCCAAAAGTGACATCCGCCCCAAAATTTTTTCGAATTTCCAAGAATCAGCGGCCTTGATGGCTGAACGCCGCGATCAGGCCCGGTGCCGGCCCTCCACTCCTGGTCCGGCCCACCTGCGCTGGGGGTAGGCCAATCACTCACCCTGGGGGTGCTTGCCGAGAGCGCAGAACCGGCCCCGCCCCGGTCCGCCGGTGCCCCCAACGGGGTTTCCTCGTCGGGCCGCAGACGTTCAAGCATCGACCTGAAACGGAAGGCCAGGGCCGGGGCTCGCGAGTACCGCAGGGGGTTGGCTCAGGCCACTGCCCGGCTCTCCGGACTCCTGAAGGCGATGGCTGCTCACTCGTGGGCCGAAGGGGGCTCGCGCGCAATCCACCAGAACACCTGCACCGCCACCATCGTGCAGGTGATGATCAGCCCCGCCTCCCACAGGGAGGGGACCAGCAACTGACGCACCGGCGGCCGAGGTGGTGCCGTGATCGCATAGATCACCAGCGACAGCAGAGCCGTCAGCCCACACGCCATCAAAAACCCGGCGAACTGCAGCGCCCGCCAGTGAAACGCCCCACGCTCCCTCAGCAGCCACACCACGGGCCACCACACCAGGCCCGCTACCAGGTACGAGATCACCCCCCCGACAGTCAGCAGCAGCACCGGCAGCAGAACGATCCCCACCGGGGTCCCGGTGTCCTTGGGGTCGCTGAACAGCATCCCCCCCGCAAAGACCAGGACCGCCGCAACCACAGGCGGCACCAGCGGCGCAATCAAAAACGCCAGGAGCAACCGACGCCCTCCCGCGCGCTGTGCCCGATCCGCCTCCGCGTTCCCGTCCATGCAATCTCGTCGCACCAAGACCACTCGTACCCCACCGCTCCCCCCGGTTGACGTTACCCCCTCGATCGCCCCACTGCAACGCCCCACAGGCCCCTGCCCTGATCCCCCTCACCTCAAGCGCCCGGCGCGCCGAGACCGGCCTGTGCGCTCGTGCAATGCAGACACGCGTCGCCGATGATTGGCCGGGCAGACCCCGCCGGGGGCGCGAGTAGGCGTTGACCGCCCGGTTGCCTAACATCGCCACTCCCGCCGCGGCACGGACCGCGCTGTGCTGTCTCACTCTTGTGGAGGTTGCGTGCATGCCGGATTTGCCGTTTCTGGGTCGTGTCGCCCTGGTGACCGGAGGCTCACGCGGAATTGGGCGGGCCTGCGTCGAACGTCTCGCCCGGCTGGGGGCCGATGTCGCCATCAACTATCACAGCCAGGCGGCGGCCGCCCAAGAGACGGCAGACGCCGTCCGCCAACTTGGTCGCCGGGCCCTGGCCCTCCCGGCCGATGTCTCAGACGCCGCGCAAGTTGAGCAACTGCTGGCCCAGATCACCGCTGACCTGGGCCCCATCGATCTGCTGGTCAACAACGCCGGGGTGTTCGATTACGCCCCCCACACCGAGCTGACCCCCGCCGTCTGGCAACGCACGCTCGATGTCAACCTGACCGGGGCCTTCCAGGTGACGTGGGGGGTGAAGGATTCCATGATCGCCCGGCGGTTCGGGCGGATTGTGAACATCGCCTCGATCTCGGCGCTGCAGCCCCGCCCGATGTCGATCGCCTACGCCGCGAGCAAGGCGGGCCTGGTGGCGTTCACACGGAGCATCGCCGCGGCGTTCGCCCCGCACAACATCCGGGTGAACGCCGTCGCCCCGGGACTGATTGAAACCGAGATCATCGACGGGGTCTCGCAGACGGCGATCGACACCATTGTCGCGAACACCCCCGTGGGACGGATTGGTCAGCCCGACGAGGTCGCCGGGACCGTGCAGTTCCTGCTGTCCGAAGATTCGAGCTTCACCACGGGACAGACCCTGGTGGTCTGCGGTGGGCGCGTGATGGTCCCGTAACCGGCGAGGCAACGTCCCGCATGTCGGCGGAGGAGCGCAGCGGGGCCGGGCACAATTGGCCCGGGGGGGGCTCAGGTGGGGCGGGTGCGTTGGCGGTGGGCTTCGTAAAACAGCACCGCCCCGGCGGCCGCCACGTTGAGGGAATCGACCTCGGCCTGCAGGGGGATGCCCGCCAACTGCTGGCAGGCCTGCTGCACTGCGGGCGAGAGCCCCCGCGACTCGTTCCCCACCACGAACGCGGTGGGACGGGTGAGATCGCAGTCGCGGAGATCGAGTGTCGCCCGCGCCACCGCACCCACCACCTGCACGCCCCGCCCGGCGAGCGTCTGGGCGAACCCCGCCAGATCGTCGGCCCGCGCGATGGGAAGCCGGTGGATGACTCCCGCCGACGCCCGCGCCACCAGGCTGTTGACCCCCACCTGTCCCCGACCGGCGAGAACCACGGCGGCGACCCCGAGGGCCCCGGCCGAGCGGAGCAGCGACCCCAGGTTGAACGGGTCTTGCACACCATCGATGAGCAGCCACAGGGTGGGGAGGGGGGCGGTGGCAAGGAGCGCGGCGGGCTGGGCGTAGGGAAACGGCCCCATGCGGGCGAGCAGCCCCTGGTGTTCCGCCGTCTTGGCGAGTTCGGTCAGCCGGGCCCGGGGTGCGACATGTGGCTCAAGACCCCGCTGGGCGAGCAACGGCGTGAGCCCGGCGAGGTCCTCGGCGGGGCAGTCGTCGGCGATCCAGAGCTGATCGATCACCCAGTTCCCCTGCCCCAGCGTTTCAAACACCAGGTGCCGGCCCCAAAGCCAGCTCTGCTGATGACCAGCGAGCAGTTTCCCCTGCCCCTTGCCACGTCGCCGGCGTTCCACCATGAAGCAGACTCTTTCGGAATCACAGTGCGGAGCACAGAGTGCCGCGGGAATGGGACAGGGCAGCCCGCTGCGCAAAAACCGGCGCTGGTCGGGGTTTGGGGTTCGGGGTTCGGGGGTCGGGGGTCTGAGAGAGGTGTGGGTGGGGGGGGTCAGGTGACCGCGCCGCGGGAGATGGGGGGACCTCGGCGGGCAAGGGCGGCGTCGATGCGGGCGAACTGGGCGGGAGTGAGGCGCCAGCCCATGCCGCGGGCGTTCTCGGCGATCTGCCCCGGCCGACGGGCCCCGCACAGGGCGGCGGTCAGGCCGGGCTGATGGATGGTCCAGTTGAGCACCAATTCCGCGGTCGAGCGCCCCACCTCGTGCGCGATCGCCCGCAGTTCCTCGACCAGGTCCTGGTTCCGCTGCCACTCTTCGCCCTGGAACATCGGGTATTTCTGGCGACCATCGCGAGGGTCGAAGATCATGTCGCGCGGCAGTTGACCGGCCAGCAGCCCTTTCAGCAGCGGCCAGTAACAGACGACAGCAATCTGCCGCTCGCGACACCACGGCAACTGCGCCTGCTCGATCTCACGCTGCAGCATGTTGTAGTGGGGCTGGAACGCGGCGAGGGGGCAGGTGGAGTGGAACTCGGCCAGTTGCGCGACCGTGGCGTTCGACAACCCCACCCCCCGCGTCTTGCCCGCCCGTTGCAACTCGCGCAGGGCCCCGGCCGACTCGGCCAACGGCACCTGCGGGTCGGGGGCATGCAGGTACAGCAGATCGACATGGTCGGTCCCCAGCCGGCGGAGGCTCTCTTCGCACTGCTGCCTGAGCCGGGCGGGAGACCCGTCGCGAACCTGCTTCCCCGACTCGAAATGCAACCCGCCCTTGGTGGCCAGCACAAGCTCGTCGCGGCGGTGCCACAGCGCGCGGGCCAGCAATCGCTCACTTTCCCCCGCCAGTCCGTACGCGTACGCGGTGTCGAAGAAGTTGACGCCACTCTCGACCGCCTGCTCGAGCGTGGCGAGCGCCTCGGCTTCCGTCACCCCCAGCGTGGTCATGCCCGAGATGGGCCAGCACCCCATCGCAATCGGAGAGACCATAATCCCCGAAGTCCCCAGCGGTCGACGCTCGGCCACCAGCTGAGCCACGGGCGTTGCCGCTGCGCTGGGCTGCGAGGCAGCCGGACCGCTGAAGGCACCCGCTGGGGCGGTGCTCGCTGCTGGCGCAGCCTGGGGGCTGTGCGGCTCACGGTTGGCGGGGTGGCTGTCGCGTGCGGGGTTGGTCAT
>CAIUHT010000978.1 GCA_903898975.1 uncultured Planctomycetaceae bacterium | reverse complement strand
CCGCAGTTCGCCATCTGCCCAATCCTAAGGTTGCCTGCTGTGCCACCAGTCGCCCTGGGTCAGGACCACCAGTGTCGTGACCATTGTCCCAACGGAGACTCAACGCCCTTTCAGCCATTCCCGTCGCCGTTGTGCCCTTGGACCTCCAGCGACTCTCAATTCCGCTTTTCTAATCTTGCATCGCGCCGATGTCCACCCGCTCTTTCCAAACCGGCGTTCGGCCTCCCTCTCCCCCTCCAGGTTGCGCGGTCGGGGCCCCTGCGCTTGGTCGAAGAGTCGAGCTGACAGAATTCGGGCTCGCCATCCCAGTGCTTCAACCAGCGACCCGCGTGGTGGCGGGACCCTTGTTCGAGCCTGCGCGGGTCCGCATCACGGCTCGCCAACTCCACTCGCGACCGGTGTGCCAGCGGGCCGTTGGGTCGAACAGCGAAAACAGGGTGGCCAGCACCACTCCTGAAACGCACGGCACCCAGATCGCCCAGTTCGGTGACAGGTCGTAACCCTTCCCCGTCAAGGGTCGCCAATAGCTCCATACCACCGAGATGCCCACCGCCAGCAATCCCGCCGGGAGCATCGCCCGCGCCGTCACCCGCGGCACAAACAGCCCACACACAAAGAGCGCTGCCAGTGGCCCCAGGAAAAGGTTGAAGGCGCGGGGCATCAGGTCGACGATGTTCATGTCCAACTGTTTCGACAGCGTATGAATGCCAAGCGCAGAGAACGTGCAGATCAGTCCCAGGCCCAGCGTCAACAGGCGGGCCGACCGCAGTTGGCCAAGGCCCCGATCTTCCCCCGCCCCGCCTGCGGCGTCTGCCTCGCCCACCTGGTCAGCGTCTCCCCGCAGGTCGGCCACCGCGACCGCCGCGATGCTGTTCACCCCCGCCACCAGGGTCTGCATCGCGTCGCAGAGGAAGTTCGCCAGGATCAGCCCGGCGAACCCGGTGGGCAGTTCGTGGGCATAGAACCAGGGCATCAGGCGGTCGCCCGACGCCGTGGGGGTCATTCCCTCGGCCAGCCGCTCGGGGCGGACGGTGTAGAAGTGCAGCAGGGCCAGTCCCGCGAGTCCCAGCAGCACGCCAATCGACAGGGCCGAGAGCATATTCACCAGGTAGCTCTTGCGGGCCGCCGCCAGTGACGGGGTCGAAGAGTACCGCTGCAGCACCACCTGGTCGGAGAGGTGGGTGCAGAACTGCCAGAAAAACCCGTTGATTGCCACGGTGAAGAACGTCATCCGCACCCGCGGGTCGGCACTGAACCACACCGGGCGGGTGTGTGTCTGCTGGACAGCGGTCGCGGTCTCCCACCAGCCGGTCGGGCCCGCCCCGGTCTTCAGCCACACAAACAAAACGATGCACGCCGCACCGCCAAACAGCATCAGCGCCTGCAGCACGTCGGTCCAGATCACCGCCTCGAAGCCACCAAAGCACGCCGAGATGGCCGCCACCACCCCCAGCACCAGGATCACCGTGGGGAGATCCCACCCCGCCATGCTCGAGAGCGCGAGGGACGCGGTGAACATGACCATCGCGATCCAGCCCAGCCTCAGCAGCAGAAACAGCACGCTGCCCAGCACCCGCACCCGTCGGTCAAAGCGTTGCTCAAGATACCCGTAGGCGTTGGTCAGCCGCAGCGTCATAAAGAAAGGAATGACCAGCGGGACCACCAGCAGCATGGCAAAGGGCCAGCCCAGGTAGGTGCCGAATATGCTGGCCCCATGCTTGACCATCTCGCCCGTCAGCCCCAGGTAGCTGATCGACGACAGCAGCGTGGCCATGATCGACAGCCCCACCGCCAACCAGGGCATCTGCCGGTTCCCCAGAAAGAAGGTCTCGG
>CAIUHT010000977.1 GCA_903898975.1 uncultured Planctomycetaceae bacterium | reverse complement strand
CTGGCAGGCCCGCACCCGTTCCAGCAGGGCCACCTCGAGCGCGGGGAGGTCGTCGTCGGCCAGTTTCTGCCCCTCCATGGTCGTGACGTAAAAAACGTCGAGCACCTGGTCCACGTGCGTCGTGATCTTTGCCAGGCTCACCGACACCCCCAGCTCGAACAGGGCCCGCGCAATCTGGTACAGCAGCCCCCGCACATCGTGCGCAAAGACATCAATGACTGTCGCGGTTTCCGAGACCTGGTTGTCAATCACCACCCGCGGAGGTTCCCGCAACTGCGGGTCGCGGATCATTGGCGTCAGCGGTCCCAACCGCCGCGAACGTTCGAACAACTGCTCGACCGACAGCCCCCCCGACACCACCTGCCGCAGCGACTCCTCAACTTCGCGAATGCGAAACTCGGGTGAGGGGCCCGAGAAGTCTTCGTCCAGCACCTGGAAGCGGTCGATCGCCACCTGCTGCGTGGTCGTGCAGATGTTTGCCGTCAGAATCGACAGTCCCCGCGCCGTCAGCGTGCCACAGAGCCGGCTGAACAGCCCCGAGCCCGGGCTGTCGGCAGTGATGATGCGGAATTCCAGCACCCGGCTCTCGTCCGCCTGGCGGCCGGTGACCGACAGTGGAACGCGATCGAGCTCCCGGACGATCCGCAAATCCTCCAGCACCTGCTCGGAAGGGGTGGCGGTCAGATAGTGGGCCGGCAGGCTCTCGACCAGGGCCCAATCGGCGGGAGCGACTTCCGGCCCGGAAGTCGCCACCGTGGCCGAGCCCTCCGCTGCCACGGCCTCTCCAGTTGGGATGGCAGCTTCCCGCGGGGTCAGCGCCCCGGCTTTGCCCGCTGGATCGGCGGCGGTCGGCCCAGGCGCCGCCACCGCAGCAGTGCCCCGTTCGACCGTGGGCAAGCCCACCGACGCGGCTCCGGCCCCACCCCCCGCATCACCCCGCAACCGCAGGGCCAGCTCGCGACGGAGCGGTGTCAGGTCGCGGGTCGCCGTGCCGGTCAGGTTGGCCAACGCTCCCTCGTACAACTGCCCCAGCAGGTCTTCCTTCCAGCTGGTGAACGTGTGCGGCCCCACTGCCAGCATGTCGGCGGCACTGTGCACAAACAGCAGTCGCAGCCGCTCGGCCCCCCCCACCTGCCGCGCAAACTCCAGCAGCAGCGTCGGGTCGCTGAGATCCCTTCGAAACGCGGTGACGGTCATCGACAGGTGCTGTCGAACCAGGAACGCGACCGTGTCGGTGTCGGCCGCGGGCAGTCCCAGCCGAGGGCCCACGCGGCGGGCCAACTCTTCGCCCAGCACGCAGTGGTCTTCGACATACCCCTTGGCGGCATCGTGCAGGAGCAGGGCCAGGTGCAGCAGGTCGCGACGCCTCAGGCCCCGCGCCGTTTCCGCCAGCACGCCCCGCTGGTCGAGCAGCGTTTCAGCCGCCTCAATCGCCCGCAGCGTGTGTTCGTCCACCGTATAGGCGTGGTACTGGTTGAACTGCAGCAGGCAGCGGACATGCTGGAACTCGGGCAGCACATATTCCAGCAACCCGACGGCGAACAGTTCCCGCAGCACCCCCCCCACGCCCCGTTCGTTCCGCAAGATCGAGAGAAAGCGTTCCGCCACCTCGGGAGCCGGAGGCTGCGGCCAGCCCGCTGCGGCCTGCCGGATCGAATCCCCCAGGTCGGCCGGAACCTTCACCCGGTAGCCCGCCGCCAACTCGTACATCTGCAGCAGCAATCCAGGGTTGTTCAGAACCAGTTCCCGGCTGCGGCGCGTGGGGAAAATCTCGCGGGGAGTCACCTGGAAGTACAGGTTGTCGCGCCGCGAGGTGCAGAGTCGCCGGAACTGCTCCCCCAGCTGCCCGGGGCGATTCCGGTGCACAAAGCGGGTGGCGATGTCGGCGATCGCCGTCACATGCAGCAGGTACTGTCGCATGAACTGCTCGACCGGGCGCTGGGCGGCATCCCCGGGGAAGCCAAACAGGCCAGCCAGCCGGACCTGCTCCTCGCGAGTCAGAATCTCCTGCGGTTTCCCCGCATGGAAATGGAGCTCGGTGCGAATGCGAAGCAGAAACTGGGACCCTGCCACCAGGCGATCCGCATCGGACCGGTCGAGATGGCCCCCCAACCGCAGCAGGTCGAGATCGGGTGTCCCATGGGCCGCGTAGCCAATCCACTGCACCAGCTGCACATCGCGCAGTCCCCCGGGCGAGCGCTTGACGTCGGGTTCAAGCTGACGGTCGGTGCCACCATACTGGGCCCGTTCCGCCGCCCGGGCTGCCACGCAGTTGCGATAGAACGTGGCGTACCGTCCCCGGCAGACAGCGCGATCGTAGCGGGTTCGCAACCCGGCATGCAGCGCTTCGCTCCCCCAGAGCAGCCGCGTCTGCACGAGAGCTGTGGCGAACACCGGATCCTGCCCGGCGAAGTTGACCGCGTCCGAGAGCGACGCGACCCGATGCCCCAGCTGAATCCCGGCATCCCAGCAATCGCGCACAATCTGCGAAACCACCTCGTCGTAACCGGGCGGTTTGCGATTCTTCACCAGGAAGAGCAGGTCGACGTCGGAGTAGGGGACCAGTTCACCCCGACCACTTCCTCCGACGGCGATGACGGCGGAATCTTCCCGCAGCACCTGCTGGGCCGCCGGCCCACTCCGAGCGAAGACCGCCTCGAACAGGTCGATCAGCAGGCGGTCGATCGAGTCGGAGATGAGGCTGGCGGTCTGCGGGACGGGCGTGCCCCCCTCAACACTCCGCCGGGCGGCGTCGCGCAGGGCCTGCAGTCGAGCTTTAAGAGAACGCAGTCGCTCGAGCATCTCGCCGGGCGACTGCGGTGCAGGGGGGACCATGAAGGACGGAGCCCCGGGGGCTAGACCGCCGACTCGCCGGTCTCGCCCGTCCGAATCCGCACCACCTCGCTCAGGTCGGTGACGAAGATCTTCCCGTCGCCAATCTGACCGGTCCGGGCCACCCGGGTGATGATGTCAATCGCCTCCCGCAGCAGAGAGTCGGCGACCACCACCTCCAGCTTGACCTTGGGCAGGAAGTCGACGGTGTACTCGGCTCCCCGGTACATCTCCTTATGACCCCGCTGGCGACCAAACCCCCGCACCTCGGTAACGGTCATCCCGTCGATCTTGGCGGCGGTCAGGGCGTTCTTGACGTCTTCCAGCTTGTAGTGGCGAATGACCGCTTCGATTTTCTTCATCGATCTCGACTCCCGAATCTCGTTGTCCGCCCCGGACATCCCGGAGATGGCTGACAGCCGCCAGCCTGAAAACGGATGAGCGCATGCCCCGTGAGTGTAGCACTCCCCGGCCTTGGGATCACAGGAACCGGCCCCCCACACGGGGAGGCCGGTTTCCCCGCAGCCCCGCTCACATGAAGATGTAACCCTCTTCGCCGTGCTGGCTCACGTCGAGCCCCATCAGCTCGTCGTTCTGCGTCACCCGCAGCCCCATCACCGCGTCCAGCACCTTCAACAGCACCAAGGTGCCCACAATCGCCACCACCGCCGAGGCGCCAATTCCCACAACCTGGTTGAACACCTGACCGGGGTTCCCCTCGATCAGCCCCTGGGCAGTCGTCGATCCGGGCCAAACTGCCCGGGTCGCGAAGACCCCGGTCAGCACCGCCCCCAGGGCGCCGCCCACCCCGTGCACCCCAAACGCGTCCAGGGCGTCGTCGTAGCCCAGTTTGGCCTTCAGATTGCAGGCATAGAAGCAGACCAGGCCCCCGGCCAGCCCCATCAGGATCGCCGCCAGGGGAGTGACCATTCCGGCCCCCGGGGTGATGCAGACCAGCCCGGCCACCGCTCCCGAACAGGCCCCCAGGATGCTGGGTTTGCCCCGTTGCACCCACTCGGCTCCCGCCCAGGCCACCACCCCGGCCGCCGCCGCCATGTGCGTGGCGACAAACGCATTCGCGGCCAACGCGCTCGACTCGAGCGCGCTCCCCGCGTTGAAGCCGAACCAACCCACCCACAGCAACGCCGCCCCAATGCAGGTGTAGGTCAGGTTGTGCGGCGGCATCGGCTCCTGCCCGTAACCCAGCCGACGCCCCAGGATCAAGGCACACACCAGCGCCGAAACGCCGCTGCTCACGTGCACCACCGTTCCCCCCGCGAAGTCAAACGCCGGGAATTTCGCCCCCTTGTTCAGCGGGTTCAGGAAGCCGAAGTCCGACCACACCCAGTGGGCGATCGGGCAATAAATCAGCGTCCCCCACAACACGCTGAAGACCACCATCGTGCTGAACTTCATCCGCTCGGCGAACGCCCCGCAGATCAGCCCCGGAGTGATGATGAAGAACATCATCTGGTACACCATGTGGACCGATGTCGGGATCCCCGTCAGCCCGTCGGCGAACATGGGGGTCACCGCCTGGTTTGTTGATGCATCCCAGTAAGGCAACACCCCATTCATCAGGAAGTAGTCACCGCCCCCCACGAGGCCCCCGGCCACATCCTTGCCGAACGCCAGGCTGTAGCCCCACAACGCCCACACCAGCGACATGATTCCCATGAGGAACACGCACTGCATCATCACCCCCAGCACGTTTTTCTTCCGGACCAGGCCGGAGTAAAACATGGCCAGACCGGGTGCCGTCATCATCAGCACGAGTGCCGAGGAAATCAGCATCCAGGCGGTATTGGCCCGGTCGAACTTCGGTGGCAGCACGCGGGG